>NZ_SZZU01000001.1:310294-620588 GCF_009829985.1 Pantoea sp. Aalb | reverse complement strand
CGTTTTATGAAAGTTTCAGCTTATTTTATAAAATACTTCATGCATTTTGTGCATGAATCAACAGAATTCGCCTGGCGGCAATAACGCGGTGGTACCACCTGATACCATGCCGAACTCAGAAGTGAAATGCCGTAGTGCCGATGGTAGTATGGGGATTCCCCATGCAAGAGTAGGGAACTGCCAGGCAACATATATTGAAAATACACTTTCTTTACTAAGTAAGAATGGAGCGGTAGTTCAGTTGGTTAGAATACCTGCCTGTCACGCAGGGGGTCGCGGGTTCAAATCCCGTCCGTTCCGTTATCATTACCCCGTTAATATATAAATATTATTAAAATTTAAAAGATACTTATAATTTATTAAGTATAAAGTTTTATATTGTTTAGTATTTAATACTATATTATTATTGAGTTAGATATATAGGTAATAGCATAAAATTATATAATTTGATATTCTACAGAACAGCCTATTAAGAGCATTTTTCCTAAATAACAAAAAGAACCAAAAGCTACCTTTGAACTAATTTGATTTGTTACTAAAAAATATATTATTTAAGTGTAATAACTTTACTTTTAGTACATCTTGTTATTGGTATTTATTTCTTAAACTAAAACTTTTATTAAGATTAGCAAAATTAGCATTAATTACAGCTGATCCTTTACTTAATCTTGTATTTAATGATTTTTAAATTATGGTAATTAACATGCATATAATAAATTTTATTTTTTAATATTAGTGTTTATAAAAGTATATTAACTAACATATTGTCATTAGATACTAAATTTAAAATTATGGCTAGAAATTTTAATACCTAGAATAGTAAGTATATGAATGTAACTTATTATTTTGTACGTGAAATGGTTTTACATTAAGTTAATTTTCATAATGATTATCGCCGTAAAGCATTTGATCGACCTTTGAATTTTGGTTTTTACCGAAATATGATGGTTAGTTTATCCATGATTACATATGATTACATATGATTACAAAAGATTCATTAGCTAACATTTAAAATTAAAAAATTATATATAATATAGTTAATAACTATGATAATATTATTAAAAAATATATTTAAGATGCTTTTGTATCTATTTTTTTATATGCGTCAGTATAATAGTAAAAAAAATACATTTTAATATTTTTATTAAAATTATAGTATATATTAATGAGTTGGATAAAAAATTTAAAAAATTTAAAAAATATTTTTATTTGTATGTCAGTTGCATATATTTTAAAATCTTTTAATTTTAATCAAAAAACAACTATAAAAAATGAAACCTGCTAAAACACAGCAAATGCTTATTGCACCACGGTCTTGGAGCGATATACCATGGGGTAACCATTTTTGCGAAGCTCTGACACAACAATTAAAGCCATTTCTAGTTAAGTTATATGGATTTCATATGCTTAAAATTGGTTTACTAAGTGCAGAAATAAATACAAGTCAATGTAATATATCGCATCAAATTAATATAGGGAATGAAGGTGATGTATTGCAAGTTATTGCTAACACTACACAATTACCATTCGATTCTAAATCAATTGATGTTTGTCTTTTAGCCCATACTTTAGCTTGGAGTCAAGATCCACATATGGTACTACGTGAAGTAGATCGTGTACTAATCGATGATGGATGGATCATTATAAGTGGATTTAATCCTTTTAGTTTATTAGGACTTAGTAAAGGAATTCCAGGTTTTTATCAACGTATACCATGGAATGGAAGAATGTTTAGTCAATTACGTCTTCTTGACTGGCTTAGTCTTCTTAATTATGAAATAACACACTGTATGTGCTGTCAAGTATTACCATGGTATAAGCAAGAAAGAAGGAAAATAATGAATAAACATTTACTATCAGTTTTCGGTTGTTTAAATATTGTAGTAGGTCGTAAACGTACGTTCCCATTAATACCTCTTAGAAATAAAAAAAATCTAAATACAACAACAAAAATGCATGCACCTATTAATGCTACTAGTCAATGAATATAATCATTAAGACAATGTATAAAAAGACAATGTATAAACTTTAAATAAGTTAAAAAAAATTATCGTTTGCGATATCCTATATCATCTAAAGATGGATTATTTGCAGCACTGCGTGCCATTGCATCGCATCTTTCATTTTCTAAATTACCATCATGACCTTTTATCCATTTCCATTGAATTTTATGAATACCAAGCATAAAATCAAGTCTTTTCCATAAATCAATATTTTTAACTAATTTATTATTAGCTGTCTTCCAGTTATATTTTTTCCAATTTAAAATCCAATGTGTGATTCCTTGACGTAAATATTGGCTATCTGTATTGATAATAATATTACATGGATTTATTAATGATTCTAGTGCTATTATAGCTGCCATTAATTCCATTCTATTGTTAGTAGTGAGATAATAACCAGTACTAAACATTTTTTCATAATGACTATAACGTACAATAGCTCCATAGCCACCAGGACCAGGATTACCAAGACAAGAGCCATCAGTAAATATTAATATGTTTCGTAACATTATTAGTATACTTATTGTTAAATAATTTAATATATAGTTAATCGTATGAAGAAAATAAATAACAGGCAAATTGTTTTAGATACTGAAACTACAGGTCTAAATACTGTAGATTCCGAAGTTCATCATCGTATTATTGAAATTGGTGCTGTTGAAATTATAAATAGGCATCTAACTGGTAATAATTTTCATGTTTATCTCAAACCTAATCGTTTAGTAGATCCAGAAGCTTTCATAATTCATGGTATTTCTGATGAATTTCTTTTTGATAAACCTCAGTTTTTTAACGTGGTCGATGAATTTTTAGATTATATAAGAGGTGCTGAGTTAGTAATGCATAATGCTGCATTTGACATTGATTTTATTAATTATGAAGTTAGTTTATTAAAACGTAATATAAATAAAATAGAAACATTTTGCCAAATTACAGATAGTTTAGCTATAGCTCGAAAAATATTTCCTGGTAAGCGTAATAGTCTTGATGCATTGTGTATTCGTTATGAAATAGATAATAGTAAACGTACTCTTCATGGTGCATTACTTGATGCGGAAATTCTTGCTGAAGTATATCTAGCAATGACAGGTGGTCAAACATTGCTAGCTTTTTCATTAGAAGACGAATCTTTAACTTTTCAAGTAAATAATTATATCAAACCTATTAAGAGACCAAAATCGGATTTATGTATAGTGAATGCTAATAAGCAAGAAATAATTGAACATGAAAATCTATTAGATATAGTACAAAAAAATAACGGTAAATGTATTTGGCGTAATTTTAAATATTAATATATGTAAGGTATAATTATGTTATTTAATATTTATCAGAACATTTTATATTGGTTTCTTCTTTAGTAGCTAACCAATAATAAAATGTTATACTTATTATAACACCGATAAACCAACTAAAATTAGCTACTATCTGTAATAATGGGATAAAATTAATTAATAAACAAACACCAACTGATGGGATCAATGTAGCAATTGCTTTTAAATTAAAACCTTCATAATACCAATATTGTCCTTTAGGAGTAGCATTAAATAGATCATCTATAATAACTTTACCGTGTTTAATAAAATAAAAATCAGCAACTAAAATACCAAATAATGGACCAATAAAAGAACTAAGTATATCTAATGTATAATGAATTAATTCTGCTGACTGGAATAAATTCCAAGGTGTTAGTATTACAGAACCTACAGCAGAAATCATACCACCAGTACGAAAACTAATTTTTTGTGGAAAACAATTAGAAAAATCAAATGCTGAAGATACAAAATTTGCCACAATATTAATTCCAATAGTTGCAGTAATTATTGTTAATAGGGCAAGTGTTATTGTTAGATCATTACCTATTAAGCTTACTGTTTCAATTGGATCCGTAATCATACGACCAAATAATGACTGTGTACCTGATACTATAATTACTGTAATAATGGAAAAAAAAAGAAAATTAAATGGTAGGCCCCAGTAATTACCACGATTAATTTCACGCATACTTTTCCCATAACGGGAAAAGTCACCAAAATTAAGTATTGGTCCAGAAAAATATGAAACAATTAATGCTATTGCAGTAATCATTTGCCAAAATTGTTCATAAATACTTAAGTTCTTACTAGCAAGAAAAAAAGATATTCTATTAAAGCCAGTTTTATATAAAATCCAGCATGCTAATATTAGCATTACTAAATAAACTGCAGGACCAGACACGTCAATAAAATTTTTAATAACATTTATACCATGCCAAAAAACTATAAATTGTAAAAACCAAATTATACCAAAACAAAACCAACCAAATATTGATAAACCTAACCAACTACTTTGTGTCATGCTATTAAATGAAGGAAAAAACTTTAATAAAACTAACATAAGAGCATTAGATGCTAAATATGTTTGAATTCCATACCAAGTAAAAGCAATTAAACCACGAATTATTGCAGGGATATTTGCACCAAATACACCAAATGCTTGGCGCGAGATTACTGCGTATGGTACTCCCGATATATAACTTGGTTTAGCAATCAGGTTAGCACAGATTTGTACAATATAAATTCCCAATATTAGACAAATAATTACTTGCCAACTAGTTAAACCAAGTGTAAATAAACTGGCAGCTACTACATAACCACCCATACTATGTACATCAGACATCCAAAAAGAAAAAATATTATACCAAGACCAATTTTGCTCACGTGTTGGTGCAAGATCTTTATTATATAAGCGTGGACTATACTTTGATAAGCTATTAGAAGCCTGTTCTGTGGAAGATATTTTAATACTATTTAGCATAAATTCTGCTCTTCTCTATATTATAATCATTAGATTAATACTGCAGGATCTAGGCCAAGGTTATTTTTGTATACATTAAAGCAATGCTAGATATAATAAATAATATTTAAATAGATTTAATCAAAAGTATTAATTCATTGATATTAATATGAATTAATTTTATAAAAATAGATAACATATATCAGCATAAAAATATTTGATTTAAATTATTATAAATTAATACATTGAATCCATATTTGTTAATTTCGTCAATATTTAATATTGAAATTAAATTTCATATAATATTGTATGATTATAGTGCATATTCTGCACTTATTTTTCAATAATAGTGCAATTATGTTAAATATTACATAAAAATAATTAATACTTTTTTCCTATTTTAGAACATTTAATTTTTAATTAAGAAGAAACAATATAATTTTATTATGTAAATATTATAAATGTTTTATTACTATATTAAAGATTTAGTCTATATCTTTAATAATTTATTTATTCCTTATGACTAGACTACTTATTAGTGTACATAATTATTACTATAAATATTATTCAATCTATTTATAAATAGAAAATTCTTCAATACTAATAAAAGATTTATAATCTGATTTTTATCATATTTTGAAATTCAATTATAAAAATAAATATTCTTAATTCTTCTTGTCTTTTATTAAAGGAATTATACTATTATGAAGATAATTCAAGTAATAAACCCTAATACTAACTTAGAAATGACATCAACTATAAGACAAGTAGTATCATCGATTGTAGAACCGAATACTAAAGTGTTAGTAGTATGTTCAGAGTATGGTGTTGCCTCAATAGAAGGTCACTTTGATGAAGCTATAGCTACGTTTGGTATTTTAGAACAAGTAAAAATTGGAATAAAACAAGGAGTGCAAGGTCATATTATAGCTTGCTTTGGTGATCCTGGATTATTAGCAGCCCGTGAAATAGCAAAAGGCCCTGTTATTGGGATTGCTGAAGCAGCAATGCACATTGCTACTATTATAGCAACACGATTTTCAATCGTTACTACTTTGCCTCGTACTTTCATTATTATTCGTCATCTTTTACAGCAGTATGGTTTCACACAGCATTGTGCAAGATTGCATTCTATAGACCTGCCTGTTTTAGACTTACAAAATGGTAATGGACTAGCACAAGAACAAGTACGTCGTTGTTGTATTAAAGCAAAGCGTAAAGATGGTATTGGTGCAATTATTTTAGGGTGTAGTGGCATGGCTCCGTTATCTCAAACTCTAACTAAAGAATTAGATATTCCAGTTATCGATGGCATAAGTACAGCGGTAAAAATATTAGAAGGATTAATAACATTAGGTTTGGGTACTAGCAAATATGGTGATCTAAACTTTCCTTTAAAAAAAACAATTACAGGAATCTTTCATCATTTTAATTAATTATTCAATAATTTTTCATTAGGTAATTATAATGAATCTTTTTATTAAAAATAAAGAATTTTTTAATAAAAAATATCCTCGAGATCTTATAGGATATTCAGATTATCCTCCTCATGCGCAATGGCCAAATAATGCACAAATAGCGATACAATTTGTTCTTAACTACGAAGAAGGAGCAGAAAGTAATGTATTGCATGGAGATATTAAATCTGAAAAATTTCTTTCCGATATAATTAATGCTAATAGCTACGCTAATAGTCGTCATATGTCAATGGATTCATTATATGAATATGGTGCGCGAGCAGGTTTTTGGCGTATTCATAAAGAGTTTAAAATACGAAAATTACCATTAACTATATTTGGTGTAGGAATGGCATTAGTTCGTAATCCTGAAATTGTTGAGACAATTAAGTCAGCTGATTATGATATAGTCAGTCATGGTTGGCGTTGGCTCGATTACCAAAATGTAAATGTAAATATTGAACGTCAACATATACAACAAGCTGTCAATACTTTACTTAGCTTGTTTGGCAAAAAACCTACTGGTTGGTATACTGGACGAGATAGTCCAAATACACGTCGATTAGTAGTAGAACATGGAGGTTTTATTTATGATAGTGATTATTATGGAGACGATCTACCATTTTGGACAAAGGTAGTATGCGAAGATAGTACACTAAAAACACATTTAATTATTCCTTATACGTTGGAATGTAATGATATGAGATTCGTTATGTTTCAAGGTTTTAATACTGCAAATCAATTTTATAATTATTTATGTGATACATTCGATGTTTTATATAAAGAAGGAGAAATTGCACCTAAAATGATGTCGATTGGTATGCATTGTCGAATATTAGGTCGACCAGGTAGATTTATTGCTTTACAGCGTTTTTTAGATTATATCCAAAAATATGATAAGGTATGGATCTGTACGAGACAACAGATAGCTGAACACTGGATGAAAAAATTTCCTATTCTAAATAAAAAATAATATCATCTTTTTATTATTGCAGTTATATCAAGAAAATAAATCTTTTAGATCACTTATAATGTTATTTCATAAAACTTATTTGAGCAGCTACAATACGCCAACCACATAGCATTCTAACCCAAGTTTGTTGTTGCCTGCCTATTTTACCAATTCCCTTACGTGTAAACTCTGTACTACAAACTGCGTAATTATCACCAAAAGTATTAATAATAGTATTGTGTAAAGTACGTTCTAATTCTTTTAAAGATCGCCTCTTACGAAAAGTTCTTATTTGTTGAATTCCATATAAATTCTCTGTTAAACCTAGCCGTACAGTACGTTTATCGTGCCAAAATAATTCGTCTAGTACTTTAATATTATTATTTTTTAATGCCTGCTCGTAACGATAGAAAACATCAGTTACTTCAGCGATAATCGTTGGATTATTAATTTGTTCAAATGTAATTTGAAGCATTATATTAATATACTTTATGAAAAGTAAGATTACTTTTTTCTAATATATATGCAGCACGTAATACTACATCTTCTCTAAAAGGAGCTCCAATTAATTGTAAACCAATAGGTAAACCACTATTTGTTAGTATAGGAACAGTACATACAGGTAGTCCTATTAAAGATATCGGTTGTGTTAACATACCCATGTTGATACGTATAGATAAATCTTGACCATTAATATGAATGTTTTTTTGTCCAATAAAAGGGGCACAACATGGTGTAGCCGGAGCAATTAATAAATCAAAATTCTTAAATAAGGATAGAGCTCGCTGATGAAAATAACGACGGAAACGTTGTGCTTGTATGTACCAAGTAGATGGAATCATAGCACCTGCTAGCAATCGTTCACGAGCATGTGGCTCGAAACGAGTTGAAGGTGTATTCTGTAATGCTGGTAAATATTGATTACCACTTTCTGCTGCCGTAATAATAAAGGCTGCTGTACGCGCTAATTCAGCATCATCTAATATTGTTTCTTCTTTTATATCTAATACTTTTGATGCTGTAGATACAGCAGAATACGTTTCATTTGTACACCAAGTAGAAAAAAAACCCCCCAGTATAGTACTACGTATTGCTTTAAGCTTGATCTTTAATAAATTACTTATAAAAGAAGGGTTTTTAGCTATTTGAAATGGATCATTAACATCCGTACCTTGTAATCTGTCATATACTAGTGTTAAATCTTCTACTGAACGAGCAAATATGCCAATGTGATCAAGACTAGAAACAAATGGATGAGTTCCACTACGTGATAAGCGACCAAAAGTTGGTTTTAAACCGAAAATGCCACATAATGATGCAGGTACTCGAATTGAACCATTGGTATCAGTACCCAATGAAAAATGTACTAGCCCAGATGCTACTGCAGCAGCTGATCCACCAGATGATCCTCCAGTAATTCGTGATAGATCACATGGATTACATGTTGCACCATAATAACTGTTTTCATTTGTAAATCCATAAGCATAGGCATCCATATTCAACATACCTGTAAGTAATGCTCCAGATTTATTTAATTTATTAACTACCCAAGCATCTTTACATGCCTCTGGACGATCGCTAAATAAATGTGAACCAACTAATGTGGTATACCCTATTACATCAAAAAGGTTTTTGACAGCGTAAGGGATAGCAGCTAATGGAGGTAATTTATCACCTATTTGAATTTGTCGATCAATTATTTTTGCTTCGTTTAACATCCGTTGATGAGTTATTTCTGTCCAAGCATTAATTGATGGATTATATTTTTCAATACTTAATAAAGTATGTTGTGCTATTTCATATGCACTAATTTCTTTTATTGCTAATAATTTTTGTAAGTCGTTAATAGATAAGGTTGTAAGTTTCATGGATGAAAAACTCCTGCTACTTCAATTCGCTCATCTAACTTCATAGACATGAGTGGTTCTACTATAGAAGCAATATAATTAAATTGAATCAACAACTCAGCACGTTGTATATCATCTAACTTTAACATTAGAATCTTTTCCATTTGATTAATATAAATCATCCAATCAATTTGTGAATGCATGAAATTCTCCGATTAAAAACCAACGGCACTACCATTACTACGTACATCAAAAGCTCCTTCTAACATACCATTTTTATGTCTTATGATTGCACCTGCATGTCCAACTATTTCACTAAAATTTTTAAGTAATTCAATTTTATGTCCACAATTACATAAATGTTGTATTGTTTTTAATGTAATACGATCTTCTACTTTAAGGGAATCTGATGATTGTCCCCAATGACGCCCTAATAACCAACGAGGAGCACTTATTGTTTGTTGAAGTGGTAAACTTTGAATAATATGCCTAGTAAAGATTGCTGCTTGTGTTTGTGGCTGTCCATCTCCTCCCATTGCTCCATATATCATAGTACGACCATCTTTAAGTCTAGCACCAGCTGCATTAAGTGTATGAAATGGTTGTTTTCTTGGTTCAAGTGCTAACAAATCTCCTTCTTGTAATGTAAATGTAGCACCACGATTTTGCCAAGTTATGCCAATATTAGGTAATACAATACCACTACCAAATTCATGATAAAGACTTTGAATAAAAGAAACCGCTAAATTGCTATTATCTATTATTCCCATCCATACTGTATCTCCTCCTGGTCTAGATATCGCTTTCCAAGGTTCTGCATTCGTATCATTGATCTCTGATGCTAGTACATCAAGTTCGGATTTATTAAGTAAAGATTGGATATTAATATCAATATGATGGGGATCAGTTATATATACATCACGTAATAAAAAAGCTTTTTTCGTTGCTTCAACTATACGATGGATCGTTTCAGCTTCATTTGCATCCTGCATATTAAGGCGATCAGTAATACCTAAAATCGCTAAAGATACCAATCCTTGAGTTGGAAGATTCATGTTCCAAATATCACCTTTGCTATGTAATAGATGTAGTGGCTTACAGCGACTAGCACGTTGACTTTGTAAATCTTCTAATATAATCGGCATACCTAGTACTTTCATCTCATTAGCTATACTATTTGCTAGTTTACCTCGATAAAAACTATCTAAACCGTGTTTAGTAAGCAAGTATAGTGTATTTGCTAGCATTGGTTGAACAAAACAACTACCAGTTTTAGGTATATAACCATTTGGCAAAAAAGTTGAAGCAAAGCCAGGTTGATATTGTAACTGATGTATTTTCATAGCAGTTGCAGCCTCTTGGGATGCAGTAACTGGCATACCATGTGCAGCATAACGAATCGCATCTCTTAGTAAACGTGATATTGATAATGGTGGTGTATTGTTTATTTCATATGATAACGTTAATGCTTCATGCCAACTACTTACAGTACCAGCTACAGTAAGAGCAGCTTTTGGTCCATAATATGGAATATGTCTTTCATCTTTATAAAAATTACGATCTGCTAATGAACCTGCTGCACCAGTACCGTGAATTGATATAGGATCATCATGAGGCGGTATTATGAGCCAAAATCCATCACCACCTAATCCGTTCATATGTGGATAAACTACAGCGATAGTAGCTGCTGCAGCAACCATTGCTTCAATTGCATTTCCACCTTCACGTAGTACTGTAAGAGCACTTTCACTAGCAAGATGATGTGGAGTAACTACCATAGCTAATGGAGCCATATTACTATGTATCATAAATCACTCTTTTTTTTTAAGCATTAATATTACATAAAGAAGAGTCGTTCTATGTAGATAAAAATCTATTTAAATAATTTTAATTAAATTACTCATCTAATAAAAATAAAAATAAAAATAAAAATAAAAATAAAAATAAAAATAAGTAAGTTACTTAATATAAAAAATATTAATTTTTAACTTAATAAGATTAATATTATAGTTAAAAAATATTTTAGTTTTCATTTACTATTCAATAATAAATTGCAGTAATAATAATAAATTATTAACTTATATTAACAACTATTCTTATTATTTATATATAATATTTGATTAATTAATATTATATATATTTCTAATAAAAAGCGTATATTAATGACCCTATATAATAGGATAATAGTCTTATCTAAATATTTAAAAATAATTAATAATACAATATATATTTTTTATTATTATATAATAAATTCTTGAATATAAATATTGTTTTTATATTTCATTATGTAATTTACAAACTAGTATAATTAAATACATTGATACTTATTATACTAATATTATTTTTAGTATCTTATTAAAATAATAATGGGATATTTAAATTCAATAGTATATTTGAGGAAGAAATAAATTCTAATTTTATACCTGTACCAGGTACTAGAGTTAAGGTATTTTTCTTTCATAAAGATTGTATTAATTGATTAAATAAAAAATATAAAATTCAATTATGAGATTTAATCAATTAAAATCATTAAAAATAAAATTTTTCATCTAAAAATAAATAGTAGTTACTCAAATATTTTAATTTTTTACTATGCATAACATTATTCTGTATAAGATTTTATCTTTAGTACTGCTCTATATATTAAAGTCTATTAAAGATAAATATTATAATTCTATAAAGTTTAATTTATTTAAAATACAATAACTTAAAAAATAAAATAGATAAAAAGTAAATATATACTGCTATTCATTAGTATGTTTCATAGTATTGTGTACCTCATCATATGTAGTAATTATCAAATTATTATAGATAATAGTTTTATAATCAAAATATTTCTTTAATAAAACAAAAATCTACAGATTTAGTATTTAACTTATTAAAGTAAATCATAGTAGTAACTAGAGTAATTATTTCGATTTAAATAGTATTAATTCTTGTTGCTCATGAAATTCATTTCCTTTATCTAAGGTAATATATACTTTTAAAGTGTATATAGTGAATTCCTATACGAATAAAATGATATTAATTTTTTAATTGCATATTATTAATAGAAAAATTTATTTTAATGATTTATGTCTAATAAATGGTCTATAAGGAATAATTATGGAGATTAGGAATTTTTTCCAAATAAATCCACCGCAGCGTTTACTAATGGGTCCAGGTCCTATTAATGCAGATCCACGAGTATTACGAGCTATGTCAACTCAACTTATTGGACAATATGATCCGGCTATGACTAATTATATGCATGAAGTAATGGAATTATTTCGTACTGTATTTTGTACAAAAAATCGCTGGACTATATTAATTAATGGCACTTCTCGTGCAGGAATTGAAGCTATACTTTTATCATCTATACGTCCAGGTAATAAGGTATTAGTTCCGATATTTGGACGATTTGGTCATTTATTGTGTGAAATTGCTCGTCGTTGTCGTGCAAAGGTATATACTATTGAAGTACCATGGGGTGAGGTATTTACTCCAGATCAAATTGAAGATTCTATTAAGCGCATAAAACCAAATATGCTATTAACAGTACAAGGTGATACCTCAACTACTATGTTACAACCATTAGCTGATTTGGGTGCAATATGCCAAAAATATGGAGTTCTTTTTTATACTGATGCTACTGCATCTATAGGTGGAAATATTTTAGAAACTGATATCTGGAAGCTTGATGCAGTTTCAGCTGGTATGCAAAAATGTCTTGGTGGTCCTTCTGGTACATCTCCTATTACTATTAGCTCTCAAATGGAATCTATAATTCGTAAACGGACTTGTGTAGAAGCTGGTATTCGTACTGATAAACATATAGATGGTAAGGATGAAATAATTTATTCTAATTACTTTGATCTTAATATGATTATGGATTATTGGGGACCCGAACGGCTTAATCATCATACAGAAGCTACTACTGCATTATTTGGTGCTCGTGAGTGCGCTCGTATACTTATTCAAGAAGGATTAGATGAAAGTATTACACGACATAAATTAAATGGAGATGCACTAATGGAAGGTATTAAACATATGAATCTTAGTATTTTTGGTGATTTATCTCATAAAATGAATAATATTATTGGTGTTATTATTCCCAATGGTATTAATGGGGATAAAGTGCGTCAATTAATGTTAGAAGATTTCGGGATTGAAATTGGTACTTCTTTTGGATCATTACACGGTAAAGTATGGCGTATTGGTACTATGGGTTATAATGCTCGTAAGGAATGTGTAATGCAAACTCTTTCTGCTTTAGAAGCAGTGCTAAATTACTTAGGGTTTCATACAACTCAAGGTGCAGCTTTACAAGCAGCTTGGAATCATTATGAAAAGAGAAGCTACATATGCAACATCTAATGTTTATGAGCAATAAAGAAGCTTATTCTTCTGCTGTACGTACCATATCTCGTTGTAATTATTTAGCTAAAATTAGTGAAAGTGATACAGATGGATTAACTAGACTTTATTTATCGCAAGAACATCTACTTGTTAATAAATGTGTTGGAAAGTGGATGCAAGAAGCAGGTATGAAAGTATGGCAAGATGCAGTAGGTAATATTTGTGGACGTTATGAATCAGTAAAATCAGGTGCTCCTATATTATTGCTTGGATCGCATTTAGATACAGTACGTAATGCTGGCCGTTACGATGGTGTATTGGGTGTTATAAGTGCTATCGAGATTATACAATGGTTACAAGATCATAAACAACGTTTACCATTAGCTATTGAAGTTATTGGTTTTGGTGATGAAGAAGGTACTCGTTTTGGTATTACATTGCTTGGTAGTAAAGCTCTAACTGGAAAATGGTCAGAAAAATGGATTCATTGTTCCGATATGAATGGTATTACTTTAATGGATGCAATGAAAAACTTTGGATTAAATATACAAAATATTGATAAAGCAAAGCGTAATACAAACGATATTATTGCTTACCTAGAGTTACACATTGAACAAGGACCTTGCCTAGAGCAAGAAGAACTAGCACTTGGAGTAGTTACAGCGATAAACGGTGCACGTCGATTGAATTGCTATTTCATAGGAGAATCTGGTCATGCAGGTACTGTTCCAATGCTTCATCGTAAAGATGCTTTAGTAGCAGCTGCTGAATGGATCTCTTATATAGAGAAGTGTACAAAAGAAATAGATTCACATTTAGTAGCTACTGTAGGTATGCTTGACTGTTTACCCGGGGCAGTAAACGTTATTCCTGGAAAAATAACATTAAAACTTGATATACGTGGTCCACAAGATAATAAAATTGAACAATTATTATCTATGATTTTAAATCAGGCTCAAGCAATTGCTTTATATCGTAGTTTACAGTTTAATTTTACTGAATATTATCGTATAGATTCAACTAAGTGTGATGCTAGGTTAACACAAACTTTAATTAAGTCAGTAGAAAGTATTCAAGGTCGTAGTATACAACTACCAAGTGGTGCAGGTCATGATGCGATTGCTATTGCTGAACAATGGCCAGTTGGTATGTTATTTATAAGAAATTATAAAGGTATTAGTCATCATCCAAAAGAATCGGTAAAAATTGAAGATATTGCACTTGGATTACAAGCATATTTACTAGCAATAGATCAAGTCTCTAGATCTTTATCTTAAGGTAATAAGAATTAAATTTACTTTATTAAAAATAATATTAAACGTATATTTGATTTTATTAATATAAAAATAACTCAATAATCAATTGATAATTATAAAATATTTTTATTTTAAACTAAAATTAATTAATACTTAGTTTTATATTAGAAAATATCTAAGAAAATCAACCAATAAAATTTAGAAAAAATATTTAAAAAATAATTACTGATTTTTTTTGAATGAATGACATTCATATCATATATAATAAATGTTTAATATGTTAATTATTATATATATTATAATAATAATTTAAAATAAGATATTTTATTGAAGAAGGTTCTTGGATTATGTATTAAATATAGAGTATTAATGTAATTTATTTATATTTTGATTATATCAAAAATATCTTATTAAGAAAACTATAGATAAAGTAATAAATTATTATTTTCCCTTAATTATTAACTTATCGTACTTTAATATATAATATATATAAATTATTTAATTTTAGTATCATTTATATAACTAATTCTTTTATAAAAAATATAATTTTTACTTTTTTTATAGGATTTATTTATGTATCACGATATTATCAGTTCAGAATTAAATGAAGCAGCTGATCTTTTAAATACTTTTCTCAGCAATGAATTATATATTGATAATATTAATCGTGCAGCAATTGTATTAGCAAATAGCTTCAAAGTAGGAGCTAAAGTATTTTCTTGTGGTAATGGCGGTTCACACTGTGATGCCATACACTTCGCAGAAGAATTGACTGGGCGTTATCGTAAAAATCGTCCTGGATATCCAGCAATTGCTATATCTGATGTATGTCATTTGTCTTGTGTCAGCAATGATTTTGGTTATGATTATATCTTTTCACGTTATATTGAAGCATTAGGATGTAAAGGTGATGTACTTTTAGGTCTATCAACTTCAGGAAATTCAAATAATATTATTGAAGCAATTAAAGCAGCTCGTTTAAAAGATATGAAAGTGATTATTCTTAGTGGAAAAAATGGAGGTAAGATTGCAGGTAGTGCAGATATTGAAATTTGTGTTCCTTATTTTGGTTATGCAGATCGTATTCAAGAAATTCATATTAAAATCATCCATATTTTAATACTATTAATTGAGAAACAAATGGAAAGATATAAAGTAATTTAATTATTGGTTAATAAATTTAATTTATTAATTAAAATAAATTAAATTTAAAATCAAATATTAAATTTTAAATCAAATAAAGAAACCAAAATATTTGTCGATTAAATTAAACTAATTTAAAAGTGTATTTTAATGTTGATCACATTCCGATACGTATAATATAAATTAAATTTACATAAATGAACAATATCTTTATTATGCGTTTAAAATTATCAACGCATAAAGTAAATTAAAATTACTTAAAATAATCTAATTTTTTTATTAAATTAAAATATTTTATAATTGTTAATTAATATAAATATTCATAATTTATTATATAAATAATATTATATTTAAATAAAATAAATAAATATCTGTAGCTAAAGACGTCCATCGATCTATGGTAAAGGAAATTTATATGATATTATCAAATGATCACTTTCGTAGTTATCTGCTGAAACGGTTGATTGAATTAGGACCATATCTACGTGAAGGAAAATGTGCTGAAAGTTTATTTTTCTTTGACTGTTTAGCTGCTTGTGTTAATGTAAAACCGAAACCAGAAAGACGTGAGTTTTGGGGTTGGTGGATGGAATTAAAAACACATAAAGATTATTGTACTTATGAGTATCATTTAGGTTTATTTAATAAAGATGGTGAATGGAATGTTGTTGACATTAAAGGAAAAGACAATCATGAAAATGTTAAAAGAACTTTAAATAATTTTCATGAACGTTTAAAGGATACATTACAAGAATTAAAACTAGATCTTAAACCTATCAAAAATAAATAAATAGATAATATACTAATCATTTCTTTCTTTATGAAAGAAATGATGAATGCTTATATGTAACATGAGATATTTATCTCATAAATATCTTCTATAATAATAAAAATTATTTTTTTATCTAATTTTGACGATTATAAATTATATTTATTATTAATAATAATTTTTATTATATAACTTAATTTTATTAATAATCATTAATAAAAATTAAATCAATTTGTTTTTAAGTTTAATCAAAAAATTTATTGATCATTTAATATGAATTTAATTGATTTTAATTGTTAATTATAAATTAATTAAATTATAAAGCCGGTATAGCTTAGTTGGTAAAGCAACGTATTCGTAATGCGAAGATCATAGGTTCGATTCCTATTACCGGCATTTATTTATTATCTTTTAGTTGTTTAATTAACTTTAAAAATATTTGAACTATTTAATATACTTTTAATTTAATAACATATTAATTAATTTTATTAAATTATTAAATTTTACTTAAATCAATAGTTAAAATAATAAATAAATAGTTCATATTATAAAAATACTGTTAGTATTAAGCACTTATTAAATAAGTGTATATAGAATAATATAGAAAGCAACATTAAAAAATATTAGTTTCTTAATGAACATACTGGGCATTCATAATAGTAAATATAAAAGAAGTACGAGAATATAAATGAATGGTTTTTTAATATTTAAAGTAAATACACTTGTAATAAAAATTCACAAAACAATACTTCCTTCAATAACAATATTGACAAAGTTTCAGAGATAAATAGAAAAGATATGAAGAGATAATGATGATATATGTTTTTAACTAACTAAATTTACATTTTTTAAAAAATAATTTTTATTACTATTAATATAAATAATTAAATTTATTTTAAGTATAAATATCCTATGATAATATCATCTTTGATTCCACAAAAATATTAACTAATAAATTTTTATTTAGTACTTTATAGTGTATTAATAATATATTTTATATTTTATATTTTTAAAAATATAAAATATAAAATATACCAATATAGAATAACGTTAATCTAAAGTTATTTTAATAAATAAACATAAATTTAATTAATCAAAATATATATATTATAAATAACTATAGTAGTTTTAGTTGATTCACTTACAATATAATCATATTTTTTAATTTATAATTATAAAAATTTGATTTACTGTTATTATCTAAAAGGATATAAGATAAATAAAATATGTAGTTATAACTTCTAATTATTAATGGAAATTAAAATATTTGTACTATTTATTTAAAATATTTCTATTTTTATATTAAATTATCTGATGAAAAATTATAACATAATATAGAATAATTGCTAAATTTAATTATTAATATGTACTATAGATTATGATGAATATATTTAATTAAAATTAAATTAATTTATTTTTTATTTTCATTTTCATATTGTTCTTTTGCATTTTTTGCTTCATTTTCAGTTTTATGTTCACTAATCAATGTATTAGGATGTGGATAATCACTTCTTAATTGATACCAAATAAAAGTATTTACACTTCCTATTGGTCCTTTTTTCAAAGCAACAATTCTCGCTTCTCTAGGATAAGGTGGTCTATTTGCCATAATACTTAATTCCTTAAATTACATTGAATAATAACTTTATATATATAAGTATATATATAAATATATTTTTCTTTTATTTTTAATTTATTACTTGTGATTAAATTTTTTTTCTTTTAAATTCCATTAATAATGTAAATTATTAATGGATAAAATTAACTATGTTCAAAAAAAAAGTTGGATTTCTTGGTTGTGGAAATATAGCACAAGCTATAATTAATGGATTGATAAATAGTAAATATATTCATCCAACTAACTTATTAGTTTATGATCATAAAATAAATATAAATCAAGAAATATCACAAAAATATGGTTTAAAAACAATAAATAATGTAGAAAATTTATTAAGTGAAATTGATGTTCTATTTATAGCAATAAAACCAAATATATTTTTAAAAGTATTAAAAAACTTAGTTGATTACATAAAAAAAGATACAATGATAATATCAGTTGCAGCTGGCATAACACTTAATGCTTTATCTGAAGTATTAGGTAATAATCGTAAAATTATTCGTGTAATGCCTAATATATCATCATTAGTTAATGAAGGTATGACTTCGATAACACCTAACTCTTTCATAAAAAATGAAGAATTATTTGAAATAATAGAACTTTTAAAAAGTTTTAGTAAAATTGAAATTGTAACTGAAAACCTTATTCATTCGGTGATTAGTGTAAGTAGTTCATCAATGGCATATGTATTTATGTTAATTGAAGCTATGGCTGATGGTGCAGTACTTGGTGGAATGCCACGTGCTCAAGCTTATCAATTTGCTGCCCAAGCTGTAAAGGGCGCAGCACATATGGTACTAAAAACTGGTAAGCATCCAGGAGAACTAAAAGATATGGTATGTTCACCTGGAGGTACAACTATTGAAGCGGTAAAAGAATTAGAAGAGAGAGGTTTTCGATCTTCAGTAATAAAAGCAGTTCAGCAATGTATGCTTAAATCTAAAAGACTAAGTGGTGAATAAATATATAATAAATAAATTTATATCTTAGTTTTGAGATTTTATTTTTATTTTGTTTTTATATAATAAACATTATTAGCTTCTAATATATTAGAATCAATTACTATAATTGAAAAATTATTTATTTTATTATTTTTACTTAAAAATTCACAATTAACTTATATACATTAATATTTAAGATTTAAAAGAAAATTTCTTAATGTAAGATTATTTACTGTATAAAATAACTAGATATATAATATTACTAGTTAGTATAATAATTAAATTATTTAATACTTTTTTTAGTTAGTAAAAATTAAATAATTGATTTTATTTTATTTTTAATATTTAAGATATTAACTATTATATAGTTTTATTATATAAAAAATTTTAACTTAATAAAAATTAATAATTTGTATTATTGATGAATATTTGGTATAAACAATTAAATAATTTTATAAGTTATAATTTTTATATAATAAATAATTATAATTAATATTATATTTAATACTGCATTATTCTTTAAATAAACATATAAAATTAAATAAAAAATTAATGATAATAATTATTATTAAAAACAGTGCATGTTCAAAAAAAGCTTGATATTGCATAATTGGTTATATTGTTTACTACTAAATTAATAATCTAAATTTAATTTTCATCTGTATATAACTCATTAATAACATTTAGCTATAGGCATTATAAAAATTTATGATATATCGTCGGTTACCTTTCAAAGATATTCTTGCACTAGGATTTATGACATTTGCTCTATTTGTTGGTGCAGGTAATATTATTTTTCCACCTATGGTTGGTATTCAATCTGGCGAACATGTTTGGATGGCTGCATTTGGCTTTTTAGTCAGCGCTGTCGGTTTACCAGTTATTACAGTTATAGCTTTAGCACGTGTAGGTGGAGGGATCGATGCATTGAGTTTACCTATTGGTAAATTTGCAGGATTAGTACTCGCAACAGTATGTTATATAGCAGTAGGTCCATTATTTGCAATTCCGCGTACTGCTACAGTATCTTTTGAAGTAGGTACAGCTCCATTAATAGGTAATGGCATATTACAGCTTTTTATATATAGCTTTATTTATTTTGTATTAGTAACTATAATATCTCTTCATCCTGGTAAATTACTAGATACTATTGGACACGTTTTAGCTCCACTAAAAATTATAGCATTAACTATTTTAGGGAGTGCAGTATTTTTATTCCCTGTTGAAAGTATTGCTCCAGCAACAAATCACTATCCTCAATCTGCTTTTTCTAATGGATTCATCAATGGCTACTTAACTATGGATACGCTTGGTGCATTAGTATTTGGGATAGTTATTGTTAATGCAGCTCGTTCTCGTGGTGTAAGAGAAACTAATTTATTAATGCGCTATACTATTTTATCTGGAGTAATTACTGGCATCGGATTAACTTTAGTATATCTTAGCTTATTTAAGCTTGGTGCTGATAGTAGGATGATAATAAATCAAAATGCTAATGGTGCAGAAATTTTACATGCTTATGTACAACAGACTTTTGGAAGTATGGGTAGTTTTTTCTTAGCAGCATTAATCTTTATAGCTTGTATAGTTACTGCTGTAGGTTTAACTTGTGCATGTGCTGAGTTCTTTGCCCATCAATTATCGGTTTCTTATAACATTATGGTTTTTATTTTAACTTTATTCTCTATGATTGTATCAAATTTAGGTTTAAGCCACTTAATTAAACTTTCGATACCTGTGCTAACAGCTATATATCCACCATGTATAGTATTAGTCATTTTAAGTTTTACTATAAATTGGTGGAATAATAGTAAACATATTATAGTTCCCACCATGATTGTCAGTTTAATATTTGGTATTTTTGATTCTATTAAAGCTACAGAGTTTAAAAATGTATTTCAATATTTTTTTTCATTATTTAATAAATATATCCCATTATCTGACCAAGGACTCTGTTGGTTGTTACCTTCATTAAGTATGTTACTTATAGTTATAATAATAGATCGACTTAAAGTAATTAAGTCAACAATAAATATAGAATAAGAGTTATTACGTTTCATTAAAATTAAAACATAAATTAATATTATTTAAGTAAGTCATTTACTTCTATATATTTTATATGTTCCTAGTCCACCTGAATGATGAATTATTTTTCATTTAATTAACTAGGAAGGTAGTATATAATGATATTTTTACTACTTTTTATACTTTTTACTAATTAATTAAAGATGATTAATTTAAAGTTTTTTATATATTATATAAATAAATGATGCGTGTAATAGATTATTCATTTGAATTGCCCAAACATTTAATTGCTCAATATCCTCCTAGGAAACGTAGTTATTGTCGATTATTATCATTAGATGGTCCTAGCGGTAAATTAAGTCATAATATGTTTACTGATGTATTGCATAAACTTAATTCAGGTGATTTATTAGTTTTAAATAATACACGTGTTATCCCTGCTCGTATTTATGGACGTAAACCTAGTGGTGGAAAAGTAGAGATACTAATAGAACGCATGCTAGATGATAGTAGAGTATTAGCACATGTAAGATCCTCTAAGGTTTTGCAAGCTGGTACGAAACTATTACTTGGTGATGATAAAAATGAAAAAAAAGTAAAATCAACTATAATAACTAGTTACAATAATTTATTTGAAATAATATTTGAAGATGATCGTACTCTACTAAACATTTTAGACAGTATAGGTCATATACCATTACCTCCATATATACGTCGTTTAGAAGAAAAAATAGATTACAAGTTATATCAAACTGTATATGGGACTCACCTTGGATCTATAGCAGCTCCTACTGCTGGTCTTCATTTTGATAGGTGGCTCTTAGATGCATTAAAAGCAAAAGGTGTAAATATTGTATTTATTACATTACATATAGGTGCAGGAACTTTTTATCCAGTACGTGTACAAACTATTGAAGAACATATAATGCATTCTGAATATGCCGAAGTATCGCAAGAGGTAGTAGATGCTATTATCTCATGTAAAGAACGTGGTAATAAAGTTGTTGCTGTAGGAACAACATCAGTTCGTTCATTAGAAAGTGCTGCTAATGCATGTAAAAATACTCTTATTGCACCATTTTTTGATAATACTCAAATTTTTATTTATTTGGGATATAAATATCGTATAGTTGATGCACTTATTACTAATTTTCATTTACCGAAATCAACTTTGCTCATGTTAGTATCAGCTTTTGCTGGTTATAAACATACTATGGAAGCATATCATAGTGCAATTTTAGAACAATATCGTTTTTTTAGTTATGGAGATGCAATGTATATAACCCATAATCCTAAAGCATCTAATTAAAAATATTGGAATCTCAGTAAGTAATTTTTATTTATCTATCTACTAAATGAGACAAATGTGAATTTTGAATTATATACTATCGACGGTCATGCACGTCGTGGGCGTTTAGTGTTTGATTGTGGAATTGTAGAAACCCCCACATTTATGCCGGTAGGAACATATGGTGTAGTTAAAAGTATGAGCCCTGAAGAAATATTAAATACTGGCACACAAATTATTTTAGGTAATGCTTTTCATTTATGGTTGCGTCCTGGTGAAAAAATCATTAAATTACACGGTGGATTGCATAATTTTATGCAATGGAAAAAACCTATTCTTACTGATTCAGGTGGTTTTCAGGTTTTTAGCTTAAGTAAAATTCGTAATATTACAGAAGCTGGAGTACATTTTCGTAATCCAATTAATGGAGATTCTATTTTTCTTAATCCAGAAAAATCAATGGCCATTCAATATGATCTTGATGCTAATATAGTAATGAGTTTTGATGAATGTACGCCATATCCTATTAATTGGTCTTTAGCTAAAAATTCTATGGAAATGTCACTACGTTGGGCAAAACGTAGTCGTGATTATTTTAATTTTTTAGGTAATAAAAATGCTTTATTTGGTATTATTCAAGGTAGTTTTTTTAAAGACTTACGAGATTTATCATTAAAAGGTTTAATAGAAATTGGTTTTGATGGATATGCCATAGGTGGTTTATCAGTTGGCGAACCAAAAGAAGTAATGTACCGCATACTAGATCAAATATGTCCTCAACTTCCATATAATAAACCTCGTTATGTTATGGGAGTAGGGAAAGCAGAAGATCTTGTAGAGGGTGTACGTCGTGGCATTGATATGTTTGACTGTGTTATCCCGACACGTAATGCACGTAATGGACAGCTTTTTATTAATGATGGTATTTTAAAAATTCGTAATTCTAGATATAAAAGTGATACTTTACCTATTGAATACGGATGTAATTGTTATACTTGTCGTCATTATAGCCGTGCTTATTTACATCATCTTGATCATTGTAATGAAATACTAGGTGCACGTTTAAATACTATTCATAACTTACATTATTATCAAAATTTAATGACTAGATTACGCAATGCTATTGAAGAAAAAAAATTAGAGCATTTTGTTTCCAATTTTTATCAACGTATTGATAAAGCTATGCCGCCGTTAAGCAGCATATAATCTAGCTCATTTACTTACTGATGTGTCAATAATTATTATATAAATGATAATGATAATGAAGGAAATTTAATGAACTTTTTTATTGGTACCGCCTTAGCATCAGGAACAAATACTCCTTTACAAGAGAATCCCTATTCTTTAATTATGATGCTTGTATTTTTAGGTCTTATTTTTTATTTTATGATTTTACGACCACAACAAAAAAGAGCAAAAGATCATAAAAAATTAATGGATTCTATTTCCAAAGGTGATGAAGTATTGACTACGGGTGGTTTGATTGGTCGTGTTACTAAAATAATTGAAAATTATTATATTATAATAGCTTTAAACGATACTACTGAAGTAATGATTAAAAGAGACTTTGTAGCTTCAATTTTACCAAAAGGTACAATTAAAGCATTATAATTTTTATTCTTAACAGGAACTTTGTGTTTGTGTTAAATCGTTATCCTTTATGGAAGTACATCATGCTGATTATTGTTATTATAGTCGGCTTGCTTTATGCTCTTCCTAATTTTTATGGAGAATATCCAGCTATTCAAATTACTGGAGTGCACGGTGTTAGCGTTAATCAACAAACATTAGATAAAACCAAGAAAATATTGAAAAACAATAATATTGAAGGTAAGTCTATCATTCTAAAAAATAGAATGATAATTATTTGTTTTACTAATACTGATATACAGTTACATGCTCGTGAATTAATAGCTAATATACTTGGTATAAATTACGTAGTAACTCTTAATTTAACTCCAATTACACCTAATTGGTTGAAAATGATATCTGCAGAACCAATGAAACTAGGTCTTGATTTACGTGGTGGAGTTTATTTTTTAATGGCAGTAAATATGAAAGCCGTATTAGAAAAATTGCAGAATCAATATATTGATACTCTTAGTGAAAATTTACGAAATGAAAATATTCATTATACTAAGTTTAAAAAAATCACTAATTATGGTATAGAAATATTCTTCAAAAACGTTGATAGTCGTAATATAGCTATTACATATCTAACGCTACATAATCATAATTTAGATATCTTAAAAAGAGATACGAATAAATTACAAGTTATGCTAACTCATTCATATATCAATCAAGAATATGAATATGCAATACAGCAAAATATTAATATTTTACGTAGTCGTGTAAATCAGTTAGGAATAGCTGAACCATTGGTACAACGTTATGGTTATGACCGTATCATAGTAGAGCTACCTGGAATTCAAGATACTGCACTTGCTAAAGAAATTATTGGAGCGACAGCTACGTTAGAATTTCGTTTATTAAATACTGACATATCATCAATTACATCTGTTAATGGTAATTTACCAATAGATTCTGAAGTGAAGCAGACAAGTGATGGTAAATCAGTTATACTATATAAACGTATTATTTTAAGTGGAAGCCATATTATTGATTCTACATATAGCATGGATGAATATAACCAACCACAAGTAAATATTTCACTAGATAATATTGGTAGTAATATTATGTTCAATTTTACTAAAAACAATATTGGAAAAGTGATGGCTACTTTATTTAAGGAATATAAAGGTAGTGGAAAGAAAGATATAAATAATCGTGAAATTTTAATACAACAAGAAAAAATCATTAATATAGCAAAAATTCAATCTCGTATTAGTAAAAATTTTCGGATAACAGGTATTAATAATATAAATGAAGCTCGTCATTTATCTTTATTATTACGTTTTGGCGCATTAACTGCACCGATTCAAATTTTAGAAGAACGTACTATTGGTCCAACTATGGGGCAACAAAATATTATACAAGGTTTTAAAGCATGTTTATGTGGATTAATTGTATGTATTATTTTTATGATATTTTTTTATAAAAAGTTTGGTTTTATAGCTACTAGTGCACTTCTATGCAATCTAATACTAATTGTTGGTATTATGTCATTATTACCTGGTGCAACTCTTACTATGCCTGGACTTGCTGGTATATTATTAACATTAGCAGTAGCAGTCGATGCTAATGTTCTAATTAATGAACGTATAAAAGAAGAATTACGCAATGGCCGAACTGTCCAACAGGCTATTAATGAGGGTTATAAAGGAGCCTTTTCTAGCATCTTTGATGCTAACATCACTACTTTAATAAAAACTATAATTCTATATACTGTTGGTAATGGTGTAATCAAAGGTTTTGCTATAACTACTGCTATCGGTATTATTACTTCTATGTTTACAGCTATCGTTGGTACTCGTGCTATTGTAAATTTAATATATGGTGGAAAACGTATCGATAAGCTATCTATTTGAGGTTAATATTTATTGTGTTACAAACATATAGTGTTAAAAAACTTAGATATGATAGTAAAATCATAAATTTTATGTCTTGGAATAAGATAGCATTAATCACTTCTATATTATTTCTTTTAATCTCAGGTACTATTATTTGCACAAAAGGATTTAATTGGGGTATTGATTTTACTGGCGGAAAAGTTATTGAGATTAGTTTAGAAAA
Organism: Pantoea sp. Aalb; assembly: GCF_009829985.1. Taxonomy (NCBI): domain Bacteria; kingdom Pseudomonadati; phylum Pseudomonadota; class Gammaproteobacteria; order Enterobacterales; family Erwiniaceae; genus Pantoea; species Pantoea sp. Aalb. Next base: position 594,486 of record NZ_SZZU01000001.1, on the reverse strand, counting down.
ACCAATTAATTTAGATTTTTTACGTAAAGGTTTGATTGAACTAGGATTTCAAAAGCCAATAGTACAACATTTTGGTAGTAATCTTGATGTAATCATAAGAATCACATCCTATAATAAATTATCGAGTCAAGAAATAAGAAAAAAAGTTATTGTATTTATAAATAATAATTTACATCAAAAAGTTATTATAAAAAGAATAGAAATTGTAGGTCCAAGTGTAGGTAACGATTTAGCACAGACTGGTATTATAGCTATTTCATTAGCGTTTATTGCTATTCTTGTTTATATAGGTTTTCGGTTTGAGTGGCGTTTATCATTAGGTACTATTTTAGCCTTGATTCATGATATTATTATTACATGTGGCATTTTATCATTCTTTTATATTGAACTTGATCTCACAATTATCGCATCGTTAATGTCTGTAATTAGCTATTCATTAAATGATAAAATTGTTGTTTTTGATCGTATCCGTGAAAATTTTCGCAAAATAAATAATAGTTCTTCTTATGAAATAACAAATTTATCATTAAATCAAACAATGAGTCGAACTATAATTACTTCTCTTATTACATTAACTATGATATTAATTTTATTTATATTTGGCGGTTCAATGCTAAAAAGTTTTTCATTAACTATGTTAATTGGTGTCATTATAGGTATTTTTTCATCTATATATATTTCTTCTGCACTTGCTTTAAAACTAGGAATGAAACGTGAACACATGTTAATACATCAAATTGAAAAAGAAGGTGATGATCATTCTTCTATTTTACCATAATGTTTTTGATATCTGGAATACATGCATTATTTTGTCAGTACATTAGGTTATGAATATTTTATATATTATTATTAATAATAATTTTTTTTATTAATAATAATAAGTAAGATAGTTGAAGCTAGTGCTATATCAAAAAATATTAGCCTTTGTATTATAGTTTTATATTATATCTACATTTATTTTAAATATTGAAATACTATAAACATTATTTTGAATTAAATATATCTTTTCTTTTAAACAAAGAAAATCTCTAATCAATTGAAAATTATTTCATTATAAAAATACAATTAAAGTGTAGTATATTTACTATTTTTTGAAAATTTAGCAAAAAAAATTATTTTATAATCTTATAGGATGGATGAATGTTCGATGAACGCTATATGTCATTAGCATTAAAGTTAGCACATCGCGGACAATTTACTACTACACCTAATCCTAATGTGGGCTGTTTAATTGTGCGCGATGGTAATATCATCGGAGAAGGTTGGCACCATCGTGCTGGTGGACCACATGCTGAAATATGTGCGTTACTGATGGCCGGTAGTAGAGCTAAAGGTTCAACTGTATATGTTACACTTGAACCTTGTAATCATTATGGGTATACACCTCCTTGTTGTGATTCATTAATAGCAGCAGGTGTGCGTCGTATCGTGGTAGCCATGCAAGATCCAAATCCATTAGTATCTGGAAGAGGATTACGTCGTTTACAAAATGCAGGCATTGATGTTAACTGCGGTTTAATGATGCAAGAAGCAGAAAAACTTAATCGTGGATTTTTAAAACGTATGCGAACAGGATTGCCTTGGATTCAAGTAAAATTAGCTATATCGCTTGACGGAAAAATCGCAATGGCTAATGGAGAAAGTAAGTGGATTACTTCTCAAGCATCAAGAAGTGATGTACAACGTTTGAGAGCTCAGAGTTCAGCAATTCTTACTTCTAGTAGTACAGTATTAGTTGATAATCCATCTCTTACAGTACGTTGGGAAGAATTAAACATAAATATTCGTCATCAAATAGATAGATATCAACTTCGACAACCAATACGTATAGTAATCGATAATCAACATCGTTTAACAACAAAATATAAGCTCTTTAATCAACCTAATGACATTTGGCTGATACGAAGTCAAATAATAGATTTTAGATGGCCAGAATACGTTAGTCAAATAATAGTATCTCAACTTGGCAAATATTTAAATTTAAAAGAAATGATGTGCTTGCTTGGCCAACGTCAAGTTAACAATCTTTTAGTAGAAGCTGGTCCACAATTAACTAGTGCTTTATTAAAAATAGGATTAGTAGATGAATTAATTATTTATTTGGCACCTAAAATTTTAGGGCATAATGCGCGTAATATGTGTATTTTACCAGACTTAAAAAATTTAGTTGATGCTTATAAATTATATTTTAGTAATGTATATAGAGTAGATAAAGATTTGTGCCTTACTTTGATTCCTTGTAACCATTAATAATAAACCTCAATTTATTAATAAATATATTAAAGAATTATTTAATAATAAAAGTTAAGAATAACTAAAGGATATATATGAATCTTATAGAAGCTGGTGTTGCTGCACCTGATGCAAATATCGCTATTATTGTAACTCGTTTTAATAAATTTATTAACGTTAGTTTGTTAGATGGTGCTTTGGATGTTTTAAAGCGTATAGGACAAGTAAAATCAGAAAATATTACCGTTATTTGGGTTCCTGGTGCATATGAATTACCATTAATAACACGTGCTTTAGTAAAGTCTAGTAAATATGATGCTATTGTAGTAATAGGAACTGTTATTCGTGGTCATACGATGCATTTTAAATATGTTGCTAGTGAAGCAAGTTCTGGTATTTCTAGTATAGCAATAAATAGTGATATTCCTGTAGCTTTTAGTATATTGACAACAAAAAACATTGAACAATCAATTGAACGTGCTGGTACTAAAATAGGTAATAAAGGGGCAGAAGCAGCTTTAACTGCACTTGAAATGATTAATTTATTAAAAATGATTAAAAATCATTGAAAATAGATTTTGTAAGGATAATGTTGTGAATCCTGTTTTTCGTCGTCGTGCTCGTGAATGTGCAGTTCAAGCCTTATATTCTTGGCAATTATCTAATAACAATATTTTTGATGTTGAATGTCAATTTATTAAAGAACAAAATATCAAAAATGTTGACATTAGATACTTTCGAGAGTTATTACTAGGTGTAGTTAATAATAGTATATATCTAGATTATTTAATTAAGCCTTATCTATCACGTACATTAGAATCACTCGATCCAATAGAAAAGGTTATCTTGCGGATTGCAGTATATGAATTAAGTAAACGTTATGATATCCCTTATAAAGTAGCTATAAATGAAAGCATTGAGTTAGCAAAAATTTTTGGTGCAGAAGAGAGTCATAAATTTATTAACGGTGTGCTAGATAAATTAGCTCCAAATATTCGACCTTATAGAAAATAAAGAGACAATAAATGACTAATCAATAGCATTTTAATGAGAGTTTATTCATGTCTTGTAGTGAATTTCAAATTATTGAACGTTATTTTCATCGTACTACTAATACTAATAACAATTTTAAATACAATATAGAAACAGGAATTGGTGATGACTGTGCTTTATTGAATATACCAGAAAACAACACTCTTGTTATTAGCACTGATACTATGGTAGAAGGAACTCACTTTTTTCAGGATATTAATCCTGCTGATTTAAGCTATAAAGCATTAGCAGTGAACTTAAGTGATTTAGCAGCAATGGGAGCTGAGCCAGTATGGATAACATTATCGCTTACTTTGCCTGAAGTTAATGAACATTGGTTAGCATCTTTTAGCAATAGTTTATTTAATTTACTTGATTATTATAAAATTCAATTGATTGGTGGTGATACTACATGTGGTCCGCTCAGTATAACTATTAGTATATATGGTCTTATCCCAGTTGGCCATGCTATTAAACGTTCTGGTGCTAAGTTAGGAGATTGGATTTTTGTTACCGGAACACTTGGTGATAGTGCAGCTGGCTTATCACTCTTACAACAAAAAAATAATTTTAAAAATCAATCTATACGTAAAATATTAATTAATCGCCATTTACGGCCTACGCCACGTATTTTACAAGGTCAAGCTTTACGTAATATAGCAAATTCCGCTATTGATATATCAGATGGTTTACTTTCTAATATTAGGCATATTCTAAATGCTAGTCATGTTGGTGCACGTATTAATTTAGAATCACTACCACTTTCATCAATTTTACAAAATAATTTTGATTTACAACATATATTAAATTGGGCACTGAGCGGAGGAGAAGATTACGAGTTATGTTTTACTGTACCGAAAATTAATCGTAAAAAATTAGATCTATCTATGAGTAATTTTACAATTCCTTATACTTGTATTGGATATATTACATCTAAATCGAATGGATTGACAATTTTTAATAATGGTAAATTAGTTAATTCTAACTATAAGGAATTTGATCACTTTTATAGCAAATAGATCAATTTTCACTAAATAAACTTGTTTATGTTAATTTTTAATTAATTTTTTAATTTATTAAGATTATATTTATTATGATAGCCAATCAATTATTTGTTGTTCAATACCAATAGCATCAAGCTTATAGTCATGTCGTATTTCTTCTTGTGTACCTTGAGGAATAAATTCGTCTGGTAGACCAAGATTAAGTACTGATATACGTAAACGTTTAGACATAATAAATTCATTAACACCACTTCCAGCACCACCTTTAATAGCTCCTTCTTCTATAGTAATTAATTCATTATGACTATTAGATATTTGTGTAATCAGTATTTCATCTAATGGTTTAACAAAACGCATATCTACTAATGTAGCATTAAGTATTTCTGCTACTATAGACGCTTCAGACAACAGTGTTCCAAAGTTAAGAATTGCTAATTTTTTACCATAACGTTTTATAATACCTTTACCAATTGGCAATTTTTTTAAAGGTTCCTGTACTACTCCAGTACCACAACCACGTGGATAACGTACTGCACTTGGTCCATCTTGATAATGATATCCTGTATATAGCATTTGACGAAGTTCATTTTCATTACTTGGACTCATAATCACCATACCTGGTATACATCGTAGATAAACAAGGTCAAATACTCCTTGATGTGTTGGTCCATCTGCTCCAACTATGCCACATCTATCAATAGCAAATAATACTGATAGTTTCTGCATTGCTACATCGTGAATAACTTGATCATATGCACGTTGTAAGAAAGTAGAATAGATAGCTACAATTGGTTTATATCCACCAATTACCATTCCAGCAGCAAATGTTACAGCATGTTGTTCGGCAATTGCTACATCGAAGTATTGTGTCGGATAAGAACGGGAAAAAGTTAACATGCCAGATCCTTCACGCATTGCTGGAGTTATTGCTATTAAATATGGATCTTTAGCAGCCATCTCACTCAACCAGTTTCCAAAAATTTGTGAATAACTAGATATTTCTGGTGTATTTATTGGGAATATACCACTAGCTGGATCAAATTTTGGTACTGAATGCCAAGTTATTGGATCTTTTTCTGCTGGAGCATAACCTTTACCTTTTTTAGTTATTATATGTAAAAATTGTGGACCTTTTAAATTACGCATATTCTTTAAAGTACTTACTAATGATAGTACATCATGTCCATCAATTGGACCAATATAATTAAAACCAAGCTCTTCAAATAATTTACATGGTACTACAATTCCTTTTAAATGTTCTTTAGTTCTTTTAAGGAGCTTTTTAATAGGTGGAATTCCATTTAAAACTCTCTTACTACTTTCTCGTAAAAAAGAATAAGTTTTTCCAGAAAGGATTTGAGCTAATCTATTATTTAATGCACCAACATTTTCGGATATAGACATTTCATTGTCATTCAGTATAACCAAAAGATCAGTTCTAATATCACCTGCATGATTCATTGCCTCAAATGCCATCCCAGCTGTGATTGCACCATCTCCAATAATACAAGCTATTCGACGTTTTTTTCCTTCTCTTTCAGCGGCAACGGCCATACCTAGTCCTGCACTTATAGAAGTTGAAGAGTGGCCAACACTCAATACGTCATATTCACTTTCATCTCGCCATGGAAATGGATGCAATCCGTTCTTTTTACGTATAGTATCAATATAGTCTCGACGTCCTGTAAGAATTTTATGTGGATAAGCTTGATGACCTACATCCCATATTATGTAGTCAAATGGAGTGTTATATACATAATGTAGAGCTACTGTTAATTCTACTACACCAAGACCTGAAGCAAAGTGACCTGAAGATTTACTGACACTATCTAACAAATATTGACGTAAATCATCACATAATAATGTGAGTTTTCTTTTTGGCAATAAACGTAATTCTTGAACTGTACCTGCTAACGCTAGCATAGGATATTTTGAAATATCAAAACTCATCAAAAACTCATTATCAAATTATTTATCGCGTTTAATTATAAAGCTAGTTAAAGCTTGCAATGCATTGGTGTTATAAGATTGTAATTCTAAAGTTTTTAGAGCTTTTATTGCTTCATCATATAAGCTACAAACTTTACCATATGCTCTCTCTAAGCCCATTAATGTTGGGTATGTATTTTTTTCTAGTATTCTATCTGTTCCTTGAGTTTTTCCTAATATAGTAGTATTACCTATAACATTGAGAATATCATCTTGAACTTGAAATGCCAATCCAATAGCATTAGCGTATATGTCTAGTACTGGTAATACAGCGTGGCTACGATTACCAGCGGCTAATGCTCCTAATCGTACCGAAGCACGAATTAAAGCTCCTGTCTTATGATTATGAATTTGTTCTAATTGTATTAAATCAATACTTTGTCCTTCTGTTATCAAATCTAATGCCTGTCCCCCACACATACCGCTTATTCCACTAGCATGTGCTAATTCAGAAATCATTGCAACACGTGTATTTACACTTACATTCAACATTGGTTTATCAGCCAAAACAGAAAATGCTAGCGTTTGTAATGCATCACCTGCAAGAATTGCCATATCTTCTCCATATTTAACATGACATGTTGGTTGACCTCGTCTTAAAGTATCATTATCCATTGCTGGTAGATCATCATGAATTAACGAATAGGCATGAATACATTCAACTGCTGCAGCTGGCGCATCTAAACTTATTAAGTCAACATGAAACATTTCACCAGTAGCATAAACTAAAAATGGACGTAGACGTTTACCTCCTAGTATTGTTCCATATCGCATAACATTAATAAGAGAAGAATTTTGAAAAGGAAGTGAATCTATTAATTGCTTCAATACTAGATTTATATGCTCATAGTAATCGCTTAGGGATTTATCGAAATTCATTAGTTATTTTCCGATAAAGAAAAAACATTAAATATTGATTCTCATTTAAGAAACAAAGTTCATATAATACTTTATTTACTATAAAGTAAATAGTACTAACCATTATTTACTTTCAATCTTGAATGTAGAATATGTTTTTTATATTTAATTATAAAAAATATAATTTAGATATTATCTATAATTTATTTTAAAAGATTTTTTTATATAAATTTTAAGTTATAAAATTTAATTGAATTACTATTCATCAGCGCTATTGAACTATAAAATAAAAATATTTTTAAAATAAACTTAAATAATATTAATTAATATTGATATGATAGTATCATTTAATAATAAATTAAATAACATTTGAATAAAGTAAATATAATTTACTATATATTTATACATAAAATATGTTTATTTTGATATATGATATTCAACTAATGATATAATATATTTTATTATTTTAATAAAAATTAATTATGGACTTTAATTTTTTTAAAAAAAAGAATAAAAAAATAATTTTTTATCTTCAATATATAAATTATATTGCTATAATTTACAATTATTTCACATAAAGTTTTTAGCTTATTTTAAATAATATGATTTACTATCTATATAGTGTTAAATTATATATTTTAAATATTAATACTATTAAATGAATATAATTATTTTTTTATATATAATACATACTATCTTTATAATATATTTTAATATTAATATATATCAGTTTACTTTATTAAGTATAAAAGGTAGAATACCTTATATTAGTTAAAAGAATAAGTATTATAAATACTACTAAATATAAAAAAATTTTATTAATTTAATTGATTTAAATGTTTAGTGTTTAAAACAAATATAATTGAAATTAATTTATTTTCTTACTATAAGAGCCATAAAATAAAAAAAATTATATTTTTAACTCCATGTTTTAGGTAGATTATAATCTATAATTTGATAGTAATTATATTGTAGTTCTTTCTGTTTAATAAGATCATATAAACGACTATTCGCTGGTAATTTGATTCCATGGGCACGTGCTCGGCGTAGTAAATAGCCGGTAATATAATCAATTTCTGTCTGACGTTGTTCACGAACTTCTTGTAGCATTAATGATATATTAGTCGCTGTTTTCTCTAGTATGTCATAGACTATATCATGTAAATTATCGATTGCAATATGTTGTCCTTCTCTTTCCATAACACGAACAATTTCTTCGCAAAGATTAATAATCTGTGTAGAATAAGTGCGTAATTCACCATTTTTACAATTATATTGTACAGTAAGAGGATTAATTATACAGTTTATTGCTAAATTACGCCAACAAGTAGAAGTGATATTATCATGCCAAGCAACATCAGATAGTGATTGATGTAAAATATCAGCAATATTACTCATTGATGCACTTTTTCGATTCGTAGGACCAATATGGGTTATTCCTTTCACTGTATGTTTAATCAATCTTCCATCATGTATCGCTGTATGTGTTGTTATACCACATAAAATAGGATGTGGTAAATCTTTAAGTTCTTCTAGTATTCCCATTCCATTATTTAATAATAAAATTGGAACATAGGTTGGTAGAAAATTTGTTAAATTTTTTACTGCAAGAAAAACTTGTTGTGCTTTAAGCGTAACCAAAAGTAATTGGCTATCTGCCAAGAATATTGGATCGTTAGCAATAAAATTATAATTGTTCATGCATCCTTGTATATCAATTACATTTACTGAACAGTATTGTTGTGGTACACGTAACCATCCTTGTACTTCATGTCCTTGGCGTGCAAGAGAAGATAGCCAAATTTGACCTATAGCACCACAACCTAAAACGGTGACTTTCATTTTACCTCCACCGATTTTTTTTAAAAATAATATAGGTTGATATATATAATTTTTTTTAAAAAAATAAAATTTTAATTATGTATATAATCTTAGTATCAAGAAAATTTAAAAATATTTTTAAGATCATTTTTTAAAATATAATTATAATGAATAAGCAATATACAATTAACTTGATAATATATTTCATATACAGCATGAATTTTAGTATTTATTTTGAAATAATTAGAAAATTATTTAATTTTGAATAAAAAGAAAATAATTAATATGAGTGTGAAATATAAAGATAATATTAATTAAACAATTAATAATACTTAGTGTTATTAAAATTTAATATTAGTATTTATAAAATTTTATGCAATCTAAAATAAAAAATAATTATTAAATTTAATAAAATAGTCATATATTTTTTACATTAAAATTTATTCATTAATGTTTCTAGTTCAACACGATTCGTTATTTTTGTATCTATTTTTAGATAAATACTTTTTTCTTCAGGTACAATAAGAATAGAAAATATACCTGGATGTTCTTTTAAGCATTTTTCTAAATTTAAAATATCTATATTTTTATTATTTAAAGCGAGACGTAAACTACTAAGATAAAGAGGTTCTTTTATTGAGAAACTAATAAATAGCCAGGATAATGTAATTAATATTCCAAATAAAAACACATTTTTTGCATTATATATTTCATAAATCCATCCTCCTATACTTCCTCCTATAGCTACTCCAAGAAATTGGCTAGTAGAGTAAAGAGCTATAGCAGTGCCTTTATAACCAATCGGTGATTCTTTACTAATTAATGATGGTAATATAGCTTCTATAAAGTTAAACGCAATAAAAAAAAGTTGTATACCAACTACTATTGACCAAAAATAATTACTTGCATGCCATAATATACTTTCTGCAATAAGTATAAGAATTATACAACTAATAAATACACGTTTAATACAGCGTTTGACTTCAGCATAAATAATTAATGGCATTACAATGATAAAAGAAATTAGCATGGTTATTAAATATAATTTCCAGTGTTCAGCAGTTGAAAAACCAACCTTTGTAAATTGGGATGGTAATACTACAAAACATGACATTAAAAGAATATGTAAGTAAAAAATACTTATATTTATTTTTAGGAGTTTTAGATTAGTTAATATATTAAGTATGCTACCTTTTACCATGTTCGATTCACGGTTTAATATATGATTTTTAGCATTAGGTACAATTACTAAAGTAATTATAATACTGAATCCAGCAAGAACTGCAGTTATCCAAAATAATACATGTAAATCAAATATATGAGTTATTATTGGTCCAATAATCATAGCTATAGCAAAAGTAATTCCAAAGCTAATGCCAATAAAAGACATAGCTTTGATACGGTTCTGTTCTCTAGTTAAATCTGATAACAATGCTATTACTGCAGCAGTAATAGCACCAGATCCTTGTAATGCTCTGCCTAAAATAATGCCCCAAATAGAAGTAGTATTTGCGGCAATTACACTACCAATAATAAAAAGTATTAATCCACTAATAATTATTGGTTTTCGACCAATATAATCAGAAAGTAGACCAAAAGGAATTTGAAATAATGCTTGAGTTAAACCATAAATACCAATTGCTAGACCAATCAAAACTTCAGAAGCATCATGTAGTGTCATACCATACGTCGTTAGTACTGGTAAAACCATGAACATTCCCAACATACGTAGAGAAAAGATTATACCTAACCCCCATGTAGCACGACGTTCTACTGGAGTCATTTTATTATCGTTCATTTTAACTCCTATAAATTCAAAATAATATTTTATAAAGTTTAAATTACTAGATATTAGTCAATACTTTTTTAGACATAGGAGTTACGAAATCTATCGACATCATTACACTTAATGAGATGATAGTGATAATTGAAAATATAAATATTTTACGTGCCCAAATTGTATTATTTGAAGTTTTTTTACCTAAAAACGCCATTCTAAGCCACCATATACTTAATACTGTAGCAATTATTAGATAATTATATCCAGTGTATCCGTTAAACGATAACATAAAAGTCGAAATCATAAATGCTAAAATATAAAGTATAATATGTATTTTAGCTATACGGATACCTTTAATTAATGGGAGTACAGGAATATTTGCTGCTTCGTAGTCTTTCAAACAAAAAATAGAAATTGCGTAAGAATGTGGTATTTGCCATAGACTGAAAATAGTCAATAAAATAAATGCTCCATCGTTAAATTTATTAGTAACAGCACAGTAACCAATTACTGGTGGTGTAGCTCCAGCAATACTACCAACTAATGTACCATAGATTGACTTTCTCTTCATATAAAGGCTATAAATCACTACATATACTACAAATCCTATTATAGCTAACCACATTGATAAAATATTTACTTCAATGTATATTAATATTAAACCTGTAAGACCTAATATTGTTGCATAAATAAGACTTAATTTTTTAGAAATTAAACCTTTCACTAGAACTCGATTTTTAGTTCTAGTCATTTTCATATCAATATCTCGATCAATAACATTATTAAAGATACAACTTGAGGCAATAACTAATGACATTCCAACTAAAGAACTAAAAAGCAAAAAATAATTTATATTGCCTTTTGCTGCTAATAAAAATCCACCAATTAAAGAAATTAAATTAGCAAAAATAATTCCTGGTTTTGTGACTTGTAGGCATTGTTTATTCATTACTAATGATATGCCATTGTATTATAATTAAGATGAGACATAATCCATATTGATCCAATTACAATAATTAATATAATAATTGCTGCAAATATTATGGATATAATGTTCCATCCATCTTCAGATTTTCTATCTAAATGTAAAAAATACTTTAAATGTACTTGTATTTGAATAATTGCACATACTAGCACTACAGTCATAGTAGTTATGTAGGGAGCTACTTTATTTATTAGTATCCAAAATGGTATTATTGTTAGAATAATAGAATATATAAATCCTTTAATATAAGACTTTACATTAATATCCAATAAATGTTTTTTTTTAATAAAATAAATCATTAAATAGATCCTATTAGATATACCACGGTGAATACACAAATCCAAATGATATCTAGAAAGTGCCAAAATAAACTAAGACACATCATACGAGTTTGATTAGTTATAGTTAGGCCACGTTGATAAATTTGAAAAATTAATACTAGCATCCAAATTAAACCAGAGAATACATGTAGACCATGAGTACCAATTAAAGTAAAAAATCCTGATAAGAAACCACTACGACTAGGACCGAATCCTTCAATTATTAATTTATGAAATTCATATAATTCCATTCCAATAAAAGTGCTTCCTAAAATAAATGTCAATGCCATCCAATTGATAACATGGTTTTTTTTTTGATATGGTATCTCAGCCATAGCTATACCATAGCTAATTGAACTGATTAACAATATCATTGTTTCTATTAGGATAAATGGTAACTTAAAAATATTTTTACCAACAGGGCCATCTGCAGTGTTATTGACCATTACTGCATAAGTTGCAAACAAAGTAGCAAAAATAATACAATCACTCATTAAATAGATCCAAAAACCAAAAATTTTATTTTTTTGAGTACTATCATGAGAGTTTTTTGTAAAATATTCAGTTGACATTATTTAAACCTGCTTTACTGATTTCATCAAAGTGTTTTTTTTCTATCTGTTCAATTTGAATAATTGGCACATAGTAATCCACATCTTCATCAAAGCTTTTTACAATCCAAGTTACAATCATGCCTAAAAAAGCAAAAATTGCCATCCACCAAATATACCAAACCATTGCAAAACCGAAAACGGTACCAAATGCAGCAATAATAATAGCTGTAGCTGTATTTTTTGGCATATGAATTTTTTCATATTTTTTTGGTTTCTGATAAGCTTTTCCTTTATCTTTCATTTCCCAAAATGCATCTCGTTCATTGATATGAGGTATAACAGCAAAATTATAAAAAGGAGGAGGTGAAGAAGTAGACCATTCTAAAGTACGACCTCCCCATGGGTCACCAATTAAATCACGGGTTTGGTTACGATTAATGATAGAGATATAGAACATAATAAACTGACAAATAATGCCACAAGCAATAATGATTGCACCTATTGCTGCAACTACTAACAAAGGATGAAATTCTGGATCAATATTCTGGCTTAGACGACGTGTCATACCCATAAATCCTAATACGTATAAAGGCATAAAAGCAACAAATAGACCTGTAATCCAAAACCAAAAAGCACGTTTTCCCCACGTTTCATTTAAAGTAAAACCAAATGCTTTTGGAAACCAATACGTTATTCCAGCCATACAACCAAAAACGACACCACCTAAGATAACATTATGAAAATGTGCTACTAAAAAAAGACTATTATGTAAAACGAAATCAGCACCCGGAACTGATAATAAAACACCAGCCATACCACCAATAGAAAATGTTACTAAAAATCCAAGAGTCCATAACATCGCTGAATTAAATTCAATTTTTCCTTGATATAAAGTAAATAACCAATTAAAAATTTTAACTCCGGTAGGAATTGCAATGATCATGGTCATTATACCAAAAAAAGCATTGACATTTGCTCCAGCACCCATAGTAAAAAAATGATGTAACCAAACAATAAACGACAATACAGTAATCGCAATAGTCGCCCACACTAGAGAAGTGTAACCAAACAACCTTTTTTTGGAAAAAGTAGCTGTAATTTCAGAAAATATACCAAAAATTGGTAAAACTAAAATATATACTTCTGGATGTCCCCAAATCCAGATCAAGTTGACGTACATCATCATATTACCTCCCATATTATTAGTAAAAAAATGGAAGTCTAAATAACGATCAAGTGTCAATAATGTTAATGTAACAGTTAATACTGGAAATGCTGCAATAATTAAAACATTAGTGCACAGTACAGCCCAAGTAAATATTGGCATTTTAAATAAATTCATACCAGGAGCACGCATTTTAAGAATAGTGACAAAAAAGTTAATACCAGTTAATGTTGTACCTATCCCAGACAATTGAAGACTCCAAATCCAATAATCTACACCAACTCCTGGACTGTATTCTATACTTGAAAGTGGAGGATAAGATAACCAACCTGTTTGAGCAAATTCACCTATACCTAACGATATATTAACTAAGATTACACCAATTATTGTGAACCAAAAGCTTAAGTTATTTAAAAAAGGAAATGCAACATCACGTGCACCAATTTGTAATGGTATAATAAGATTCATTAAACCTACTACAAATGGCATAGCTACAAAAAAAATCATAATTACACCGTGAGCAGTAAAAATCTGATTATAGTGATGTGGCGGTAAAATAGTACCATCTCCAGTCGAAGCTATCATTTGTTGCAATCGCATCATTATTGCGTCAGCAAAGCCTCTAAAAAGCATGATAAATGCTACAATAATATACATTATACCTAATTTTTTATGATCTACAGAAGTTAACCATTGAGACCATAGATATTGCCATTTGTTGAAATATGTAATAGTTGCAACAATCAACATACTTGTAAGGATTATACCAGTAACTGTAACCATGATAATTGGGTCATGATATGGCACTGCATCCAATGTTAATTTTCCAAACATCTTAACTATTCCTCATCGAGGCCTATAAAAAGTACTTCAATATTATCTATATTATCTATTTTAATATTAGTGCATATCCATTTTCTCATGGTTCATCATGAATGTATTAATAACTTTATTAAAAAGTATAGGATTCACTTTAGAGAAGTATTCTACCGGATTATTTTCGCTTGGTATTGCTAATTTCTTAAAATCTTTCATCGTTATCAGAATATTACTTGACGTTTTAACCTTAGTAATCCACTTTTGAAATTCTTCATTGTTTTTAGTTGCAATAGCTTTAAATTTCATTCCAGAAAAACCGTGACCACTAAAATTTGCAGAAATACCATTAAAAATCCCAGATTTATTAGCCATTAAGTTTAGTTTAGTTTGCATACCAGCCATAGCATAAATCTGACTACCTAATGTAGGAATAAAAAATGAATTCATAACTGAATTAGATGTAATTCTGAAGTAAACTGGAGTATTTATTGGAAAAGCGATCTGATTAATAGTTGCAATAGCTTGTTTTGGATAAATAAAAAGCCATTTCCAATCTAAAGCTATAACATCTATTTCAATAGGCTTTAATTTAGATATTAAAGGTTTACTTGGCTCTAATTCATGAGTTGATTTCCAAGTTAAGATTCCTAAAAAGAGGATGATAAAAAGTGGAATACTCCAAACTACAATTTCTACTTTATTTGAATGTGACCAATTAGGAGTATATTTTGAGTTATTATTAGTTGAACGGTATTTCCAAGAAAATATAATAGTCATTAATATTGCAGGAATAACAACGATTAACATTAATCCAAATGATGTTATAATTAACCAATGTTGTTTTATTGCAATTTGTCCTTTCGGATCTAATAGTGCACTATTACAACTGGTTAATAATGAATTCATTATTATTAATAATAAGATTTCATATTTTTTTTCGTATTTTTTAAGTTGCATTTAACAACCTCAATTGCAAGTATCTACTATTGTTATTTAAATATCTGTGCATTTTATAAAAAGGTTGATTTACTATAAATGAAATAATTTTTTTATATAGTTATAATTGATTTATTAATCATTATTCTCCTACTTCTAAAAAAAGGTATGAATTAAATTCAATACAAGTAGTAAAGTGTTTAATACAATAATTATATCGCTGATTAATAATAATTAAATAATAAGTGATAGGTACATATAATCATGACATATAATAGTACATGATTATGTATTTTAAATACAATTTATATAATTAAAAATTAATTTTTAATTATATAAAAATAACTATTTTGAATAAATTTTATTTTTAATTATTAGAACTCTAAATAATTAATTATTTAGAGTTCTGTTTAATAAAATTATGTATACTCAAATCTTGTGCCATGTTAGAAATAATATCGTTAATTGTAGAATTAAGCACATTAGCAATTTTTTGATTAGTTGCGATAAAAACACCTTCGGTGCTATGTGTTTGGCAATATTTTTTCAATAATTTATTTCCATTTTTGGCTGTAGAAATGATAGATAAATCTACCTTTGTCGTGATAGTGTAAAGCATGTTACCTTGTGTAATTTGCGTATGCAAAGTATTAATTATTATTTGTATTTCAATTGGACTAGTACCAATCATGTAACCACGTGCTATCATTTGTTTTTCTAAAACTTCTTGTAATAAAAAACATAGATCACGGGAAGGTTTCAAGATTACTAGCTTACCTCTACGATTAATTTTAGCCAATATGTTATTAGTTCGTTTATCTATACTATGTATATTAACAGTTAAACTCATAAGACTAGGATCTTGTTTAGGTAATTGAATATTTGGTTGAATATTTATCGTGTTATTATTGCTCGCACAACCAAATAAAATAAAACAAGAAAAAATAAATAATAGAATTCATATATTTTTTAACATATTTGTATGCATAATTTTTGTTTATAGAATCAATTTAATAAAATATTGATATCAAAATTTCAAATGTATTATAGTAATTAATAGGATAATATCAAAAATATTAAAGAAAGATTATTTTAACGAAAATATTCTGGTAATTTTTAATTATAAATAAAACTTTCTCATCACTTCTTTATGTAAGAAGTTAGTTATTATAAAATAATTTATTTTATTTTTTATTTAGTTAGCAAATATTTCTAGATAAAGTCTATATTTTTTTAGAAAAAATTTTTATCTTTCCTAAGTCGAATAGGACTTCAGTATAATACTGCCTAATTTAATTAATAAAAATATATATTATAGATATTAAAAATATTAAATTTATATTATAGATTCATCCTAATCATAACACTATATACTGAAGATTGATGTAATTTAAAAAACTTTTTTAATAGATTAAATTCTATGTATAGTATTTTAACATAGATTTTTAAAGATATATTATCAGATGAGATCTGAAGTTAACTGATTACGTTGTTTTTAAGGTGACAAAATGACATTTTTAGTGGAAAACACTCAAGGTTTAGACCGTCGCATTACGATTACTGTTGCTTCAGATATTATAGAAAGCGCATTTAAAAAAGAATTATCAAAAATGATAAGAAAAGTTCGGGTCGACGGATTTCGTAAAGGTAAAGTGCCAGAGAAGATTATCATTCAGCGCTATGGTACTTCTATACGCCAACAAGTTATAACTGAAATAATGTCGAATAATTTTGTTGATATTATTTTAAAAGAAAAAATGAATCCTGTGAGCACGCCTAATTATATAATGGGAGAATATAAAGAAGGTGAAGATTTAATCTATACAGTTGAATTTGAAGTATATCCAGAGTTCCAACTAAAAGGTCTAGATAATATAAAAATTGAAAATCCAATAGTTGATATAACAGATCAAGATATTGATCTTATGTTAAAAAAAATGCAGATACAACAAGCAAGTTGGAAAGTAACTGATGCTGCTGCAAACTTAGGTAATCGTGTAACAGTAGATTTTGTTGGTTTACTAAATAATATTGAATTTGAAGGTAGTAAAGTTTCTAATTTTATATTTTGTATAGGGCAAAATAAAATTATATATGGTTTCGAAGAAAATATTGTTGGCTATAAAGCTGGTGAAAATTTTACTATTAATGTTAATTTACCAAATAATTTCCATATAGAAAATTTAAGAAATCAAGAGGTAAAATTTAATATTTCAATTACAAAAGTTGAAATACTTGACATCCCAGAATTGACTGAAGATTTCATTAAACACTTTGGTGTAGAAGATATTTCTATCTCTGGTTTACGTTCTGAAATACGTAATAACATGGAGCGTGAATTAAAAAAAGTAATTCGTAATAAAATCAAGTCACAAATAATTAACTATTTAATTAATGCAAATGAATTTGATATTCCAGTTACCTTAATTAATAAAGAAATAAATAGCCTTCGACATCAAGCTTCTCAGTATAATAGTAAAGATAATCAAAAATTAGAGCTATCATCTGATTTAATTGAAAAACAAGCAAAAAGACGCATTAGTATTAGTTTACTACTAAGCGAAATTATTCGAATAAATGCAATAAAAGCAAATGAAAATCGGGTAAAAGCATTAATTGAAGAAATAGCTTCTGCATATGAAAATCCTCAAGAAATCATAAAATTATATATTAAAAACAAAGACTTAATGAATAATATTCGCAATATGGCCTTAGAAGATCAAGCAATTGATGAAGTATTAAAAAAAGCTAAAATTATTAATAAAAAAATTAATTTTCAAGATATAATGAATCATTATTCTACAATATAATTTATTGATAGTTTATTTTTTAAGTTAAGCCCGCAAACTAACTATTGCGGGTTTTCTATTTCATAGATTTATTTAATTAATTAAATTGAATTCTTTTAAAAATACATTCAAATTATTCCAGTAGGTATCCTATTAAGATAATAAATTTTATTAAAAGATAACAAAATAAAAATTAGCTAATTTATTATTCTAGCTTATCTTAAATTTGAGGATAGATATAAAATATTATGATATTTATTTAGGAGATGAACATTATGCCACATAGTAATAATAGTTTTATAGTTTCAAACATGACATTAGTACCTATGGTAATTGAACAAACTTCACGTGGAGAGCGATCTTACGATATTTATTCTCGTTTACTTAAAGAGCGTGTAATTTTTTTAACTGGACAAGTTGAAGATCATATGGCAAATTTAATTGTAGCACAAATGCTTTTTTTAGAAGCGGAAAATCCTGCCAAAGATATTTATCTTTATATTAACTCACCTGGTGGTGTCATTACTGCTGGTATGTCTATTTATGATACAATGAAATTTATTCAACCTGATATTAGTACTATTTGTATTGGCCAAGCTTCTTCAATGGCTTCATTTCTTTTATCTGCTGGAACAAAAGGTAAACGTTTTTGTCTTGCTAACTCACGAGTAATGATTCATCAGCCGTTAGGTGGTTATCAAGGTCAAGCTACCGATATTGAAATTCATGCACGAGAGATCTTAAAAGTAAAAAAACGTATTAACGAACTAATGGCTAAACACACTGGACAATCGCTTGAACAAATTGAACGTGATACTGAACGAGATTGTTTTTTATCTGCTAATGAAGCTGTTAAATATGGATTAGTTGACTCTATCTTGAAGCATCGATAATAAGACTTAAGTGTTAACTTTACACGTTATATCTCATGTAAGTAAACACTAAATTGATTAATATATAAAGTTCTTGTTGATGTATTATGTACTACACGTGATATAGTGACAGTATAATAATTTTTATTAAGGTTTCAGTTTTTGTTAGTTTTAAAAATTCAAAGAGGTTAATTGATGACAGAGCTGTTGTACTGTTCTTTCTGTGGTAAAAGTCAAAATGATGTACGCAAGTTGATTGCTGGACCATCAGTTTATATATGTAACGAATGTATTGATTTATGTAATGATATGGTTAGTGAAAAAACGAATAAAGTTACTCCATATCGTAGTAATAATGAATTACCTAAACCACATGAAATACGTCATCATCTTGATGATTATGTGATAGATCAGGAACACGCAAAAAAAGTATTAGCAGTAGCTGTTTATAACCATTATAAACGTCTACGTAATAGTGATACTAATAATGGAATAGAATTAGGAAAGAGTAATATTTTACTTATTGGTCCAACAGGTAGTGGTAAAACATTACTTGCTGAAACATTGGCTCGTTTTTTAGATGTACCATTTACAATAGCTGATGCCACTACTTTAACTGAAGCTGGCTATGTAGGTGAAGATGTAGAAAATATCATCCAAAAACTATTACAAAAGTGTGATTATAATGTTCAAAAAGCTCAACGCGGTATTGTTTATATTGATGAGATAGATAAAATTTCACGTAAATCTGATAATCCATCCATTACTCGTGATGTTTCCGGTGAAGGAGTACAACAAGCTCTACTAAAATTAATAGAAGGCACGATAGCTGCTGTTCCTCCACAAGGTGGCCGTAAACATCCTCAACAAGAATTTTTACAAGTTGATACATCTAAAATTTTATTTATTTGTGGTGGTGCTTTTGCAGGATTGAGTAAACTTATCTCTGAACGAATAGAAATAGGATCTAGTATAGGTTTTACTGCTACAATAAAAGACCAATTGCAAGAAAATAATGAAAATACACTATTATCTCAAGTTGCACCAGAAGACCTTATAAAATTTGGTTTAATTCCAGAATTTATTGGTCGTTTACCAGTAGTGGCTATTTTAAGTGAGTTGAGTGAAAAAGCATTAATTCGTATTTTACGTGAACCTAAAAATGCTCTAACTAAACAATATCAAGCATTATTTAATTTAGAAGGAGTTGAATTAGAATTTTGTGAGAATGCTCTTACTGCAATTGTTAAGAAAGCAAATTTACGTAAAACAGGTGCTCGTGGTTTAAGATCTATTGTTGAAGCAGTATTATTAGAAATAATGTACGATCTTCCATCTATGGAGAATGTTGAAAAAGTAGTTATTGATGAATTCGTTATTAATGGTCAATCTAAACCAATATTGATTTACAATACTAAACAAGATATTCAAGTTTTAGGTGAATAAATGATTGTGCTATATTGTTGTTTTAAAATGGATAAATGTTCTATTTAGTTTTTCTTTAATTGAAAACATTGAATGTATTACAAGAATCCCCATATAGTCAGTTATCTTAATAGGTTTAATCATTTTTATATATAACACAGTTCCCATTACTATGGCAGATACTACACTAAAAAGAGAGAGCTCTATGAATCCAGAGCGTTCTAAACGTATAAAAATTCCTGTGTTGCCGTTGCGCGACGTAGTAGTTTATCCGCACATGGTCATGCCATTGTTTGTCGGTCGAGAAAAATCTATTCGGTGCCTTGAAGCTGCAATGGATAATGATAAAAAAATAATGTTAGTTGCCCAAAAGGAAGCTTCAACCGATGAACCTGGTATAAATGAACTTTTTTCTGTAGGTACGATAGCTTCTGTATTACAGATGCTTAAGTTACCTGATGGCACAGTAAAAGTATTGGTAGAAGGATTACAACGCGCACGTATTACAACTTTATCTAATAATGAGGATCATTTTGTTGCTCAAGTTGAATATTTTATTTCACCTGATGTAGAAGAACGTGAACAAGAAGTATTAGTACGTACTGCTATTAATCAGTTTGAAGGATATATAAAACTTAACAAAAAAATACCACCTGAAGTATTAATTTCTTTAAATAGCATAGATGATGCTGCTCGTTTAGCTGATACAGTAGCGGCACATATGCCGTTAAAATTAGTAGATAAACAATCAGTATTAGAAATGTCGGATGTTAATGAACGTTTAGAATACTTAATGGCAATGATGGAATCAGAAATAGATTTATTACAAGTGGAAAAGCGTATTCGTAATCGTGTAAAAAAACAGATGGAAAAAAGTCAACGTGAATATTATTTGAATGAGCAAATGAAAGCTATTCAAAAAGAATTAGGAGAAATGGATGATACCCCAGATGAGTATGAGATACTAAAACGTAAAATTGAAGCAGCTAAAATGCCTACTGAAGTTCGTGAAAAAACTGAATCTGAATTACAGAAACTAAAAATGATGTCTTCAATGTCAGCAGAAGCAACTGTAGTTAGAAGTTATATTGACTGGATGCTTCAAGTTCCATGGCATGCTCGTAGTAAAGTAAAAAAAGATATATGTAAGGCACAGAAAACATTAGATACTGATCATTATGGTTTAGAGCGAGTAAAAGACCGTATTCTTGAATATCTTGCAGTGCAAAGTCGTATTAGCAAAATAAAAGGACCTATATTGTGTCTTGTCGGTCCACCTGGAGTAGGTAAAACTTCTTTAGGACAATCAATTGCAAAAGCTACAGGACGTAAATATGTTCGCATGGCTTTAGGTGGAGTACGTGATGAAGCAGAAATTCGTGGTCATCGTCGTACTTACATAGGTTCTATGCCAGGTAAAATTATTCAGAAAATGGCTAAAATTGGAGTAAAAAATCCTCTTTTTTTATTAGATGAAATAGATAAGATGTCTTTTGATATGCGAGGTGATCCAGCTTCAGCATTATTAGAAGTTCTTGATCCAGAACAAAATATTGCATTTAATGATCATTATTTAGAAGTCGATTATGACCTTTCTAATGTTATGTTTGTAGCTACATCAAATTCTATGAATATTCCAGCACCATTACTAGATCGTATGGAAGTTATTCGTCTTTCTGGTTATACTGAAGATGAAAAATTAAACATAGCAAGACAGCATTTATTAACTAAGCAAATACATCGTAATGCATTGAAAAAAAATGAAATCAATATTGATGATAGTGCAATTAATGGCATTATTCGTTATTATACTCGAGAGGCTGGTGTACGTGGCCTTGAACGAGAGCTTTCTAAATTATGTCGTAAAACAGTTAAATCCTTATTAATTGATAAAACAAAAAAAAGTATCACTATTAATGGTAACAACCTTAAAGATTTTCTTGGTGTGAAACGTTTTGATTATGGTCGTGCTGACAATGAGAATAGAATAGGTCAAGTCACTGGTTTAGCTTGGACTGAAGTCGGCGGAGATCTTTTGACTATTGAAACTGCTTGTGTTCCAGGTAAAGACAAATTAACTTACACTGGTTCTTTAGGGGAAGTAATGCAAGAATCTATTCAAGCAGCACTAACAGTAGTTCGTGCACGAGCAGATAAATTAGGAATAAATAGTAATTTTTATGAAAAACGTGATATTCATGTTCATGTTCCAGAAGGTGCAACACCAAAAGATGGTCCAAGTGCCGGTATTGCTATGTGTACAGCTTTAGTCTCTTGTTTAACTGGTAATCCTGTTCGTTCTGATGTAGCTATGACTGGAGAAATCACATTGCGTGGTCAAGTATTACCAATTGGTGGTTTAAAAGAAAAATTATTAGCTGCTCATCGTGGAGGAATTAAAATAGTTCTAATTCCAGATGAAAATAAGCGTGATTTGGAAGAAATTCCACAGAACATAATTGCAGATTTAAAAATACATCCAGTAAAGCATATTGAAGAAGTTTTAAGCCTAGCACTAGAAAATGAACCATATAGTATACAAGTTACAGCAGCAAAAGATCTTTAAAATAAAAATATTTACTTTAAATTAATTAAAAATTAATATCTACTCATATATATATGATTTACATAAATTATTTGAGTAATTTTAAATAAATGGTATGACTTTTAGCACTATAATTTATATACGATAGTATATTTTTTTAAAATCTTAGATGTATTAAATGTATTGGAGTAGTATCATAGCATGATGGATAATTTGCGTATAATCTCAAAGAATTTTATATTTAAAATTATTTTAGCATTAATTATTTTATCTTTTATAGTGACTGGTATAGGTAACTATCTAATTAGTAATAATGTTGATTATGCTGTTAAGATTAATGGACAAAAAATTGGACATGCTACATTAGAACAAATTTATAATAATGAAATAGAACGTCAACAAAAGATATTAGGTGATCAATTTTTTCAACTTATCAGTAATAAGTGGTATGTACAAGAAATACATCAAAAAGTTCTATCTCAATTGATAGATCAAGTATTATTTGAACAATACATTAAAGATTTAAATATTTTGATCAGCGATGATCAGGTAAAACAATCTATATTTAATCAGTTAGTTTTTCAAACCAATGGTAAATTTGATAATGACAAATATAAAAATTTACTTGCAAGTATAGGACTAACAGCTGATCAATATGCTGAAGCATTGCGTGAACAATTAGCTATTTGGCAATTGATTAATATTATTACTAATACAAACTTCATTCTTGAAGATGAAAAAAGTGATATATTAGAATTAATGTCTCAGCAACGCAAAGTTCGTACTGCCGTATTAGATATTAATATTTTATCTAAACAACAAACTGCAAGCGATAATGAAATAAAAGAATATTATGAACAAAATAAAAATATTTTTATGTCACCAGAGAGTTTTCGTTTAAGTTATATTAAGATTGATGCAAATAATTTAAAAGAAAAAGAAACTGCTAGCGAAGAAGAAATATATCAATGGTATAATAAAAATAAAACTAATTATTTACAACCACAGCGTAAACGTTTTAGTATTATTCAAACTAAAAGTAGAATAGATGCTGTAAATATTCTTAATGATTTAAAAAAAGGAAAAAAATTTTCTAATTTAGCTAAAACTAAGTCTATAGATATAATTTCTGCTCAAAAAGGAGGCGATATTGGATGGTTTGAAAAAAATAATATTCCAGATGAATTAAAAAAAATAAACTTAACTCAAAAAAATCAACTTTCTGGAATTATCAAATTACCTGTAGGATTTTTGATTGTCCGTTTAGATGATATCCAATCTGTAAAAATTAAACCATTATCTATACTGCATAAAATAATTGAAAATAATATTAAACAAGAAAAAGCACTTAATGCATTTTATAAAATACAAAGAAAAATAAGCATAGCTGCTAGTAAAAATAATAAATCACTAGACTATATTGCACAAGTTTCTGGGCTTAAAGTAATAGAAACTGGATGGATTACAAATAATAACATACCAGATAATATTAATTATTCTCAGATTAAACAATTAATATTCAATGGTAGCTTATTAGATTCAAATGGTTTTCCTGGTAATAATTCTGATTTAATAACTGTAAATAATCATATCGCTTTTATATTACGTATTAATGCGCATGTATTAGAAATACTTAAGCCATTAGATCAAGTCAAAACACAAATTATAAATATCATAAAGTATAATAAAGCAACACAGAAAGCAAAAATAAAAGCTAACAAAATTATAGCTGACTTAAAAGATGGAAAAAAAGATGCATTACAATCAGCAGGATTAATATTAAGTAATGAACAGTCTTTTGATCGTACTTCTCATGATCCTATAGCACAAGCTGCTTTTAATCTTCCAAGACCTATAGGTAACTCTTCTTCTTGGGGTATAGGAGAAGATATACATAAAAATATCATATTATTAACCTTAGATAAGGTTAGTCATATAAAGATATTAAAGCATCAAATTGATCAAATAATAGAAAGTTTTATTCAAAATAATGTGCAAATATGTTTTGAATCTATTATAAAAAATTTACATGAAAAAGCAAATATTAAATATGGCTAATTTAATTAAAATATTTTTTTATTTTAGTCTTAATTTTATCAGAATTAGCTAGATATTCAGATAATCCACGTGCACGTAAATAGCAAGAAGTACATTCTCCACACCCATCACCTTTTATTCCATTATAACAGGTTAAAGTTTCTGTACGTATTATTGATAATTTTTGTAAATAATCGGCTAATGCCCAAATTTCTGCTTTACTTAAATGCATTAAAGGTACTTCAAAACGAATGTTAATAGCCATGCCTAGGTTAACTGCATCGTTAAATGCTTGAATAAATTTTTTACGACAGTCTGGATATCCTGAAAAATCAGTTTCGCATACTCCTGTAATGACAACTTCTGCTCTTACTTGAAAAGCATAAATAGATGCTAGCGTCAAAAATAAAATATTACGTCCTGGTACAAAAGTATTTGGTAAACCATTTAGATTAGCATTATAACTAGATAAAGGAATATTATGATCTATTAGACTACTAACAGCTAAATCTTTCAATATTGAGACGTCTATAATTTTATGATTTTTCATACCTAGATTATATGCTAATTCAGTTGCAACTTCGATTTCTTTATGATGACGTTGTCCATAATAAAAAGTAATACAATGTATTTCATCATAAAGATTATTTGCTTGGATTAAACAGGTAGTTGAATCTTGTCCACCACTAAATAAGAGAACAGCTCGTTTCATTTTTAATACCAATATATTGATTTAGTATTATCAAATTAAAAAAAATAAATTTATATTAATATATATATCATATATTAATAATTATTAGTGTAAAATAAACATGTACAATTAATTTTAATATTTTATTATTAATAATAAATTGATTATTGATTTTTTCTAAAAAATATTTTATTAATATAAAAATATATAATAGTATTTTAATTATTAAATTATTAGTAAAATATAAGATATTTTATTTCAATAGAGGTTTTGTTGCTTTCCTACAACGATAGCTTGTGAATTCGGTCAGAGCTGGAAAGAAGCAGCCGTAGCAAGTGATTCTCGTGTGTCTGGATATAGTACACAAAACCTCTACCAGTTATAGTAAACAATAATAAATAATAATGAACAACAATGAAGTTATCTATCATTATTAGTAATAGTTTAATACATTAGTAATAATTTACTACTTAAGATTAGTTTTATCTTCTAATTCAATAATTATTAGATATATATATATAATTAATATATATAATTAAAATTTAATTTGCAGTAACTAAATATCCTATAAATTAGACTTTTAATTATTGTAATTAGAGATTGCTTAATTTAAATACATTACTTTTATATTTTACTTTCTTTCTTTAAAGTTATTACTTATTTTTAAAATTTTCTTTAGTTTATTATTCATTAATATCATTATTAAATAATGATTACATTAATTTGTTTTGAAAGATTTTAAGTATCTAAAAAGCATAGATAATTTTTATCTATGCTAAATAACTGTTAATTAAAATGATGTTTTTTTAAAGAAATATTTTTTCTTGTTAGATTTCTTTTAAAATAAAAAAATTATTGTTCTTTTAAAACAACAAATTCTAAAATATTTGAATCTACACTTAAAAAGATAGATAAAATTTTTCAAAAATAAAAATAACACTAAAACTTTTCTAGTTTTATGTATTTTATAAAATAAAGTTAATTATGCTTATGATTTATAAATTTTATTATTTATAATGACTAACATTTTTTAATAGCTGAGTTTAATTAATTTAAAATAAATACTATGAGCTATAAAGTACTTGCACGAAAATGGCGTCCACAAATTTTTGCCGATGTAGTAGGTCAAAAGTATGTATTGGCAGCATTAACCAATGGTTTATCGCAAAAACGTATTCATCATGCTTATCTTTTTTCTGGTACTCGTGGAGTAGGTAAAACGTCAATTGCTCGTTTATTTGTAAAAGGTCTTAATTGTGAAATTGGCATAACCGAAATACCATGTGGGCAATGTAAAAATTGCCGTGAAATTGAAGAAGGACACTTTATAGATTTAATCGAAATTGATGCTGCATCTCGTACTAAAGTAGAAGATACGCTGGATTTGCTAGATAATGTACAATATGCATCAGTTTGTGGAAGATTTAAGGTCTATTTAATTGATGAAGTACATATGCTATCACGCCATAGTTTTAATGCATTATTAAAAATACTTGAAGAGCCACCATTACATGTAAAATTTTTATTAGCTACTACTGAACCACAAAAATTACCGAGTACTATTATTTCACGTTGTTTACAGTTTCATCTTAAATCCCTAAGCATTGAACAGATTCAACAACAACTTGAATATATTTTAAAACAAGAACATATTCAATCAGAACCACGAGCACTTTACTTAATATCAAATGCTGCTCATGGTAGTATGCGTGATGCCTTAAGTTTGACTGAACAAGCAATAGCTATAGGGCATGGTTCTATAAGAAGAAAAATTGTAGTTGAAATGTTAGGTATGTTAGATGATGAACAGCCTTTATCTCTGATTGAAGCACTTGTAGAAGGTAAAGTTTCAGAAGTTATGGAATTACTTAATTATGTAGCTTTACAAAGTATAGAATGGGAATCGTTATTAGTAGAAATGATACGTTTATTGCATCGTATTGCTATGATACAATTACTACCAACATCTTTAAAATTTTTTAATGATGATAACCCTAAAAATATGCAACGTCTATGTTGTTTAGCACGTGTATTACCACCTACTGATGTACAATTATATTACCAAATTTTATTAATGGGACGCAAAGAATTGCCATTAGCTCCAAATCATCGATTAGGTGTAGAAATGACTATGTTACGTGCATTAGTATTTCATCCACAAGAAAACATATCCTACCCTATTCAAGAACCAATTTTAAAAACACAAAAATGCTCTCAATTTTCATCAGAGTATGAAAATACAAAATTACACACAGTAAAAAATCTTACATATGAAAATTTATTCCCATTATCATCTAATTCTGAAGAGATATCTAAATTAGATAACATGCCGAACACAATTAATCATCTATTAAAAGCAAGATCACAACTGTTAAAGGAGAATAAATTAAAAAAAAGTAATGTAACAGACAATATTACAGAGAATATAAAACAGAATATAGATAAATTTCCTATTACAACACTAGATAAACTTAAGTTATCTTGCTGGGAAAATAATCAAAAATCTAATGATGATCCACTAGTTACTACATATAAAAACTTAGAACTTAATCATAAGATTATTAATAAAAATGATATTATTAGTAAAATTAAAAAAAAAACTAATACAGACGAATTATCCGTAACACAAGAAGTTCTCAATGAAAAAAGACGGGATATTGAAGAGTGGATATCTGAAATCACAACATTTGTGCTACCAGAGTCAGCAAAGCAACTTGCACTAAATTCTTGGAAAGAAATAAATGAAAAAGGAATAGTTACTTTACACTTACGTAGTAGCCATCAGCATTTAAATTCTACTGATGTGTATAAATTATTACAAGATGCTATTAGTAAAAATAGGAATAAATTAATTAAATTAATTATTATTATTGATGATGATTATTCAAAATCATTGACACCTATAGAATGGTATCATTCTATATATCAAAAAAAATTAAAAAAAGCGCATCAATCTATTAAAAATGATATTTATGTTCAAACATTGCGTCAATTATTCGATGCTGATTTGGACGAAGAGAGTATTATACCTATATAAACATGCTGGTGTTCTTTAACTGTATACAGCTCTAGCAGAGAGAAAATATTATGTTTGGTAAAGGCGGATTAAGTAATTTGATGAAACAAGCCCAACAAATGCAAGATAAGATGGCTAAAATTCAAGCAGAAATAGCAGCTTTAGAGGTAACAGGAGAATCAGGTGCAGGTCTAGTAAAAGTAACTATAAACGGCGCTCATAATTGTCGGCGTATTAAGATAGATCCTAGCTTACTAGAAGATGATAAAGAAATGTTAGAAGATTTAATTGCAGCTGCATTTAATGATGCTGCTCGTCGTATAGTTGAAAATCAAAAAGAAAAAATAGCTGCTGTCTCTGCTGGTATGCAATTACCACCAGGGTTTAATATGCCTTTTTAATGTTATTAATATATTTTTTAAACTTTATTATTATGGATATATTTTATTTGTAGGTGATATATAGTACAAGCCGAAATTAATGTAGTAAATTATTTTTAAAATCTTAAAATCATATAAAAGTTCTAAGTAAAAATAATTTTTTATATAATCTATATATAAATATATACATTACTATAATATCAAGAAAATAAAAAATAATAATTTATGTAATATAATTTGAATATAATCCATGTTATAATTAAAAGTAATTAACAAATTAGATATAATAAAAAAATTAAATCTTGTTCTTTATTGATTAGATTAAACTAACTTGAAATTTTCTTTCATTATTCCCATTTTAAACTCGACTTTCGATTAACTGTATTTTGTTGAGGTAATAATTATTATGCAAGGGCAAGAAACACGTACTTTTCAATCAGAAGTAAAACAACTTTTAAATATGATGATACATTCTCTTTATTCAAATAAAGAGATTTTTTTACGTGAACTTATTTCTAATGCTTCTGATGCTGCTGATAAATTACGATTCCTTGCTTTGTCTACACCGGATTTATATGAAGGTAATGGGAATTTACATGTGCGTATATCTATTAATAAAGAAAATCGTACATTGACTATTACGGATAATGGTATTGGTATGCGCCGTGATGAAGTAATTGAAAATATTGGCACTATTGCACAGTCTGGTACTAAAAATTTCATAAAATCTATGGGGTCAAGTCAAATACAAGATAATCAATTAATTGGTCAGTTTGGCGTTGGTTTTTATTCAGCATTTATTGTAGCTGATAAAGTTACTATACGCACGCGGGCAGCAGGTGTAAAAATAGAGGAAGGTGTATTTTGGGAATCATCTGGTGAGGGAGAATATACCTTAGCAAATATTGAAAAAAATGATCGAGGAACTGAAGTGATATTACATTTTCGTAAAGGTGAAGATGAGTTTCTTGATATGTCACGAGTACGTAGTGTTATTAGTAAATATTCTGATCATATCGCATTACCAGTAGAAATGGAAATCAAAAAAGAAGACAGTAATATATTTACTTGGGAAAAAATTAATAAAGCTCAAGCATTATGGACACGCACTAAATCTGAAATAAGTGTTGATGAATATAAAGAATTTTATAAGCATATTGCCCATGATTTTAATGATCCACTTATTTGGACTCATAATCGAGTTGAAGGTAAACAAGAATACACTAGTTTATTATATATTCCATCACAAGCACCTTTTGATATGTGGAATCGTGATATTAAATACGGCTTAAAACTTTATGTACAACGTGTTTTTATTATGGATGATACAAAGCAATTTATACCCAATTATTTACGTTTCATACGTGGTTTGATTGATTCGAATGATTTGCCTCTAAATGTATCACGTGAGCTTTTACAAAATAGTCGTATTACTCAGAGCTTAAGGTCTTCAATAATTAAAAGAACTTTACAAATGTTAGAAAAACTAGCTAAAGATGATGAAGAAAAATATAATCAATTTTGGAAAGAATTTGGTATGGTTTTAAAGGAAGGACCAGCAGAAGATCATGAAAATCAACAAGCAATTGCCAAATTACTTCGTTTTACTACTACTTATAGTAAAGATTCTACTCAAAATATTTCTTTAGATAGTTATCTAAATCGAATGGTAAAAGGCCAAGAAAAAATTTATTTTATTACATCAGATAGTTATGCTGCAGCAAAAAGTAATCCACATTTAGAAATTTTCTATAAGAAAGGCATTGAAGTACTATTACTTTCTGATCGTATTGATGAATGGATGATGAGTTACCTTGTCGAATTTAACGGTAAACATTTTCAATCTGTTAGTAAAGTAGATAATTCTTTAAATAAATTAAATAATGAAGAAGAAAATGCAGAAGTTGTAGCACATAAAAAAGAATCAGAAAAGCATTTTGAAGCATTTATTAAACGAGTAAAAAATCTATTAGGTGATCGTGTTAAAGAAGTACGTTTAACACATCGTTTAACTGATACACCAGCGATTGTCATTACAGATGAAAACGAAATAACCACACAAATGGCTAAGCTTTTTGCAGCAGCAGGTCAAAATGTTCCAGAAGTGAAGTATATTTTTGAAATTAATCCGAATCATAGTTTGATAAAACGTATAGCTGATATTCAACAAGAAGAGCTTTTTATTGAATGGATAGAATTATTATTAGAACAAGCTTTACTAGCTGAACGAGGTACTTTAAACGATCCTCATAAGTTTATTCGTCGTATAAATCAACTATTAATAACACATTAAACATATTGAGTTAAATTCATTACATACGTATATGATGCTTAAATTTATTTTTAACTTTACTAATTTATTTTTGTTAATGAAATAAAATATAAATATAAATATAAATATAAATAAATTTATACGAGGTAATAATTTCTCGTATGAATTTGTTTCAATGAAAATATTTTAAAAATAAACTATATTTATGATTAAAATAGTAATTTTCAAATTAATTAGGATTTTAAGTAATTTAGGATTTTAAGTAATGAATTTAAAAGAATTATAAGATATTTTAAATTTGATATTAATATCAATATATCAATACAATTTTGCCTATGTTTTATTAGATAATCCTTTTTTTTAAAAAATTTAAAATATTAGATTTAAGAAATATTTTATATTTTTGCTTTCTTTACTTTAAATAAAAATATTTTTTTAATATTAAATTATATAACTATAAGGAGAAGTGATGAAATGCGGATTATTTTGCTTGGAGCACCTGGAACAGGTAAAGGAACTCAAGCTAAATTTATTACAAAAAGATATAGTATTCCACATATATCTACAGGAAACATGTTACGTTTGTCTATGAATACAAATAATGAAATAGGGCAAAAGGTAAAAAATATTGTAAATTCTGGAAAACTAGTATCAGACGATTTA
This sequence comes from Pantoea sp. Aalb, assembly GCF_009829985.1. Taxonomy (NCBI): domain Bacteria; kingdom Pseudomonadati; phylum Pseudomonadota; class Gammaproteobacteria; order Enterobacterales; family Erwiniaceae; genus Pantoea; species Pantoea sp. Aalb. The sequence continues at coordinate 562,301 of NZ_SZZU01000001.1, read as the reverse complement.
ATATTAATGTTGATTAAAGAACGTCTTCTTTGTGAAGATTGTAAAAATGGATTTTTATTTGATGGGTTTCCACGTACTATATTTCAAGCAGAAACTATCAAACAAGCAGGTATTAATATAGATTGTGTGCTAGAATTTTATGTACCAAAAGAATTAATCATTGAACGTATTACCGGTCGTCGTGTACATTTACAATCTGGAAGAATATATCATATTAAGTATGATCCACCTAAGATAGAGAATAAAGATAACATTACAGGAGAAGAACTTAGCATAAGAAAAGATGATACAAAAGAAACTATAAATAAACGTCTTATAGAGTATAGTCATTCAACTTTACCTTTAATTGATTATTATCATAAAGAAGCTATAAAAGGACACATTCTGTATCAGAAAATTGATGCTAGCCTGCAAATTTCTAAAATAAATAATTATATAATTAATCTATTTGATAAATATTTTTTAAAAAATAAATAAATAAATAATTTAAAAAAAAATTTTAAAAATTTAATTGAAAATTATTTAATTATTTAATTTAAATTAATAAGATATTAAAAGAATTTTGAAAAACATGGGTTTTTATTAGTCAACATTTTGTAAATAAAAGTATAGTATATTATATCAAGTATAAATTAATAGAATTTATACTTATTTAAATAATATATAAGATATTTTTAATAAAAAGAACATTATAATATTTATAGATGTTTTATTACCCAGTTAATACTTCTACTAGCATATTCTTTTGGAAGTATACTTATAAGATTATTTAGCGCTGTAGAAAGACGTACATGATCTATATCTACTAAGTTAAGATGACCCATTTTCCGATTAATACGTACTTCTTTATTATACCAATGAAGATGTACTAATGGTTGTTTTAACCATGAAAGGTTTAAATGAGTACCAATTAAATTAATCATTACAGACGAAGCGAAAACTATAGGATTTGGTAATGGTAAACCTAGCAATGCCCGTAAATGTAATTCAAATTGACTAATAGAAGCACCGTTTTGTGTCCAATGACCACTATTATGCACACGAGGTGCTAACTCGTTAATTAATAATCCTGTGGGCGTAATAAAACATTCCATTGCCATGACACCTACATAATTTAAGTGATTCATTATTTTACTCAACATATCTTCAGCTTGTTTTTGTTGAACATTGAACTTAGAAAAAGCAAAATTAATACATAAAATACCTTTTTGATGTAAATTATATGCAAGTGGATAAAAAACTATTTTTCCATCATAACCTCTTGCTCCAATTAAAGATACTTCATTACTGAAATTAATGTTTTGTTCAACAATACATTTTCCATAGTATTTATTTGGAATTGTTTTAGTTTCATGAGAATATATACTCCATTGACCACGACCATCATATCCACCAGTACGTAATTTAACAATTACTAACTCTCCTAATAACCTAAATATTTGAGTCCATTCATCTTGATCAGATAATAATTGCCAAGGTGCAGTAGATAAGTTAAGTTTATTTAAAAGTTTTTTTTGCATTAAACGATCAGCTAAACATTGAAAAATATCACGATTAATAAATGATGGATGATTAGATAACTCGTTAGTGAGTAAGTTTTTAGGCCAATATTCTACTTCACTAGTAATTATACTTTCAGCTATTATATTTTTACCTATAGGTAGATCAGTAGGTTTAGTATCTAATCCTATAGTATACACTGTAAGACCCAATGGCTGACCTGCTTGACATAACATACGTCCTAGTTGACCGTTACCAAGAACACATATAGGCTGCATCATATGTTTTCTCTAGGATCAGAGTTGTTCAATACCCTATCAGTTTGTTTCTGACGCCAATTAATTAAACGAATTTGTAACATATTATCATGCATTGCCAAAATTTGTGCAGCTAGTAAAGCTGCGTTTACAGCACCAGTTTTACCGATAGATAAAGTGCCGACTGGAATTCCACTTGGCATTTGTAAAATAGAATAAAGACTATCTATTCCATTTAATACAGTACTTGAGATTGGAACTCCTAGAACGGGGATTAATGTTTTAGCTGCTAACATTCCAGGTAAATGTGCAGCACCACCAGCACCAGCAATAATTACCTGTAAGCCATTCTGTAAAGCTGTTTCTGCAAAATGAAATAGTTTATCAGGAGTCCGATGTGCAGAAATCACTTCAACGTGAATAGATAAATCTAATGAATTAAGAATTTCTTCAGCAAATTGCATGGTCATCCAATCTTTTTTGGATCCCATGACGATAGCAATACGAGTTGGATTAGAGTTAAGTTCCATGTAATATAAGTCCTATTTATATTAAACTAATCTAGAATAATATGTCATCTATATTATTACTATTATAATGGTAAGGTAGACAAACGGTTATTAATTAAACTTGAAATTCGATAAAGCTAATGCCTTTTGAATCTATTTGTACCATTGATGCATGTATATCCCAAGATCCTAAAACAATACGTTGAAAAATTTTACCATTTATTTTAAATTTATGAATAGCTGGTCGATGAGTATGTCCATGAATTAAAATATTTACTTGTTTACTTGTCATTATATTTTCTACAGCTTGTTGATTTACATCCATAATATTTAGAGATTTATTCTTGATGCCCTGATTGCTATCAGAACGTATTTGTGCTGCTAGTTTTATACGTAAATATATTGGTAGTATAAGAAATAAACGTTGTATCCAACGCTGATGTACTGCAATACGCAAAAGCTGATAACTACCATCATCAATACATAAAGTATCTCCATGCATTATAAGAATAGAATGTCCGTATAATGTTAATACGTGTTCTTTGGGTAACAATATTATACCGCTAGCATTAGCAAAACACTGACCAATTAAAAAATCACGATTACCGTGAATAAAAAATTTCGGTATTGGTAAGGCTTTAAGAGTATTAGCAACTTGTTTGTATAATGGGTTTGGATCATCATCTCCAATCCAAATTTCAAATAAATCTCCTAGAAGGTAAATGGCTTCATATTGCTGCGCTTTACTTTGTAAGAAATTAATAAAAGCAGTAATAATTTTAGGCTTTTTTCCACATAGATGTAAATCTGAAATAAATAATGTACTTGACATAACACTCAATTTAAAAGTTATTCATTATTAATAAATATTGATATTATATTAATATCTCAGTAATTTAATTCTTAATTACCTTACGAAAAGAATTGAGAGTTAACTATTAATAAACTAACTAAATTTTTTAATTATTATTCGATAATGGATTTTATCAAAATTAAATAATTTTTTATATAAGTAAATTACTTATTTTTATATTATTAAAATTAATAATATAAAGGATATTATCATTACCTTTAATGTTTTATAATATTTGAGTAAAACCATTATAGTTATAATAATAGTATACTTTTTTAAACGTATATTTTAAAACTTCTGTTTGGATGTTTAGTTGATGATTATAATCAATAAATAAAATATTTCTATATGTATTAAATGGATGCTATTATGCTTAAGATTTACAATACTTTAACTAAAACTAAAGAAGAATTTAAATCCATTCATGATGGTAAAGTTTCTATATATGTTTGTGGAGTTACGGTTTATGATATTTGCCACATAGGACATGGGCGTACTTTTGTAATATTTGATATTATAACACGTTATTTACGTTATTTAGGTTATCAATTAAAGTATGTACGTAATATTACTGATATAGATGATAAAATCATTAAACGTGCTAATGAAAATAAGGAAACAATTAATACTTTAGCTAATCGTATGATTACGAGAATGCATATAGACTTTAATGCTCTTAATATTTTACCGCCGGATATAGAACCACGTGTTACACATCATATTAAAGATATTATTGAACTAATAAGTATTCTTATTAAGAATGATGCTGCCTACATTGCGAGTAATGGTGATGTATTATTTAATATCCATGCAAGTACAAATTACGGACTATTATCACGTCAAAATTTAACTCAATTAAAGACGAATTCAATAATTAATAAAAAAAATACGAAAATTAATCCATCAGATTTTGTATTATGGAAATTATCAAAAACTAATGAACCTGCATGGCATTCACCGTGGGGAGAGGGACGACCAGGTTGGCATATCGAATGTTCAGCAATAAGTTATAAACAATTAGGTAGTCATTTTGATATTCATGGTGGTGGATCAGATTTAATATTTCCTCATCACGAAAATGAAATAGCTCAATCTACATGTGCATATGATGGACCATATGTAAATTATTGGATACACTCTGGTATGGTGACGGTCGATAGTGAAAAAATGTCTAAATCGTTCAATAATTTTTATACAATTCGTGATTTATTACATTTTTATGATTCAGAAACTATACGTTATTTTTTAATGTCTTCTCATTATCGTAGTCATCTTAATTATAGTGCAAATAATTTAAATCAAGCACATGCAGCTCTAGAACGATTATATAATGCTTTACAGAATACTAACTTTCAAAATACCATAGTAGGATTAAAAAATCAAAGTGCAGAATGTAAAGAAAGTGCAGAATGTAAAGAATTTGAATCACGTTTTCGCATTGCGATGGATAATGATTTTAATACTCCTGAAGTTTATTCGATTTTGTTTGATATGGCTCATGAAGTAAATCGTTTAAAAAATAAAAATAAAAACATGGCTAATCAATTAGTAGTTAAATTACGCCAATTAGCAGGTGTATTAGGTATTTTACAACAAGATCCAGAAAAATTTTTACACCATAGTACACATTTTCATGCTAAAAAAATAGATGACAAAATAAAAGAAATTGAATTACTCATTCATATACGTAATAATGCTCGTAAATCTAAAGAATGGAAAAAAGCAGACTTAATACGAGATAAGTTACACATATTAGGAATATTATTAAAAGATAGTCCACAAGGAACTTCTTGGCGTAGAAAATAAATATAATGTATCTTATCTTCTTAAGATAAAGGAATCATCATTTTAATGATATATCTATAATTTTCTTTAAATATTTAGTTTATATCTTTTTATTGTCGTGATATAATTCACATGCTAGTAATGTATTTTGAATAAGCATAGCTACAGTCATTGGTCCAACACCACCAGGTACAGGTGTAATATACGATGCACGTTTAAAAGCAGATTCAAAGCTTACATCACCTACTATATTACCGTTTTCCAAACGGTTAATCCCTACATCAATTACAATAGCACCAGGTTTTATCCATTTACCTGGAATAAAATTAGGTTTACCTACTGCTACTATTAAAATATCGGCATGTTCAACATAATTTCTTAGATTTTTAGTAAAACGATGAGTTACAGTAGTAGTACAACCCACTAATAATAGTTCCATACTCATAGGTCGTCCAACAATATTTGAAGCTCCTATAATTACAGCACTTAAACCATAAGTATCTACATTATAATGTTGTAATAAAGTAATTATTCCATAAGGAGTACAAGGACGTAATAGGGGTACACGTTGACATAATCGACCGATATTATAAGGATGAAAACCATCAACATCTTTTTGTGGTTTTATATGTTCAAGTATTTCGTTATTATCAATTTTTTCTGGTAGAGGTAGCTGTACTAAAATACCATCAATTTTACTTTCGTTATTTAATTTATCAATTAATTCTATTAGTTCTGTTTTGCTAGTAGTAGTAGGTAGATCGTAAAGTCGTGAAATAAAGCCAACTTCTTTACATGCACGTCTTTTATTAGTAACATATATTTGTGAAGGTAGATTTTTACCTACAATAATTACTGATAAACCTGGTACACGTTTTTTCATTGCTACTCGTTTTTGTACTTTTTTAGCAATTTCAAGACGTATTTTTTGAGCAATTATTTTACCATTTATTATTTTTGCCACCATCATATAATATCCATATATTAAAAGAGTTAAATAAAATATAACTCTTAATTTAGTCAAAATTGCTGTTAACTATAAGTTATAGATTTTTTATTTATTCTTTTATGATTTTTCTTATATTTTATTTATTTTAATAAAAATAATAATATAATGAACAATAACAAAATTATTCTTATTTTCAAAAAAAAATAAATAACTTATTAAATGAGAATGGTTAAAATTTTATTTTTATATAATATTTATACTTTGAAAATATTATACTAGCTTAAATTTAATTATTTATTAGATTTTTTTAAAATTGTAGAAAATAGATGAATTATTTATTATAAATAAAATAATATTTATAGTATAAGGTTAATAATATATAATTAATTTATATGTTTAGAATATACAATTTATATATGATGATTATGCGCCCTTAGCTTAGCTGGATAGAGCAACGGCCTTCTAAGCCGTAGGTCACAGGTTCGAATCCTGTAGGGTGCACTTTGCATTTAATTAGTTAAATATTTGTTAAATGAATATTTAATTATATTAAGTTTAGTTATGAATGATTAATAATTATTAAATTAGTTTATTATGCATGCAATTTGATAAAATAAATTATTTTAATTACATATGTTTTTATACTTGTTTCCATAGTATCTAAATTTTTATTCCTTGAAACATAAATAGAATTGTTTTGACTAGATTGGTTTAAGCTAATTATTATTTTATAAATAGTGTCATGTATATTGTTAAAAATTTTTAAGATATAGCAATCTACCAAACTGAAAAAGTACTTGTTAAAAAATAAATAATGTTAAGTTAATTATCATAAAATAAATTAACTTTAATAAGTTAAATTTATTATACGAAAAGTGTATAAATCACTTCTTTAATTTTTTTTATCTCTTAAACTATATAATAAAGTATTTTATTAATAATAATAATAATAAAAAAATCATAAAATATTAAATTAATTAATAATTTAATTAATTTAATTTAAAATTATTTAAATCACTCATAATATATATTATTATAACTTTTTTCTTTTATTTTTATGTTATTTTATAAAATAGTATAAGTATAATACTGTATAGATTTAATCTATATATTTATATAATAGAAATTTAAATAGTTATATATATAAAAATAATTAAAACAGGAAATTATAGCTGTGAATTGGCATACTCCTGCATTTCTTTTAAGTTATTTCTTAACATTATTATTTTCTTTTTCTGCATTAGCTGGAAAAATGAATAATATAATGCAATTAAGTTTTAATGATTTTAATAAAAATATATTAGAAACCTGGTTATATCCTCAAAACTACGATTTTTATTTACCTATAATTATTAGGCATAATCGATGGATGTATGATGATCATCATATAAAAAGATATAATGAAAATCCATGGGGTTTAGGAGGAGATATCTCACGTTTAGATGATAAAGGTAATTGGCATAGTCTTTATATGATTATTTTTAAAGATTCATTTAATAAATGGGAAATAAGTAGTGGGTATAATTGGGAAATGACCTGGCATCCATTTAAAAATAAGGATATTTACGTTGGTGCTGGTTATACGGTAGGTATTACGCTACGAGATAACTGGAGATATATTCCAATACCTTTAGTCTTACCTTTAGCTTCTATAGGTTATAAATTAACACGTTTTCAAATGACGTATATCCCAGGTGTTTATAATAATGGTAATGTTTATTTTGCTTGTCTAAACTTTCAATTTTAACACTTAAAAGTGCGCATAAATCATGAAAATAATAAAAAAATAATATTTATCACTTTTTCATTAATTGTGACTGGACAATTGTTACAGTAATTGCTGTACTAGGAACTGGCACAGTTTTAGTGTCCATTTTTTTCATGTAAAGGTAATTATAGATGTCCAAGATCAAAGGTAACGTTAAGTGGTTTAATGAATCTAAAGGATTCGGTTTCATTACTCCAGAAGATGGTAGTAAAGATGTATTTGTACATTTCTCTGCTATTCAGAGTAACGGTTTTAAAACTTTAGCTGAAGGTCAAAGCGTGGAATTTGAAATTACCGACGGTATCAAAGGTCCATCTGCTGCTAACGTTACCACTTCGTAAGTTAACAAGCAGTACACTAAAAACCCGCTTAATGCGGGTTTTTAGTGTTTTTTTTATATGATGACTATCATACAGATATATTATAATGATTTTAAATTTTTGATTGATAAATATTAATTTTTTAAAATTAAGGTAAAATTCAAATATGGAAGGTATCACTATTTCTAAATTATTAATAATTGGAGCTCTTATAATATTACTCTTTGGTAGTAATAAATTACGTTCCTTAGGAAACGATTTAGGTTCTGCAATTAAAGGTTTTAAAAATGCTATGAAAGATAAAGATGATGACGAAGATTCTATTGCAGTAAAAAAAATATCTAAAACGAAATTACCATCCGAAGATATGAATCAACATCCATATCAAGATAAAGATAAGAAAAGTTAAATATTAATTATTATTTTAAATTAACTTACATTTAGTATATTAATTATTTTATATGTTTTTAGCTTGTATATTAGCATGATAAGAAGAGCGAATAAAAGGACCGCACATGACATTATTAAATCCCATCATTAATGCTTCTTTTTTAAAATCATTAAATTCAGTAGGACTAACATAACGCTGTACAGGAAAATGATTTAGACTTGGCTGTAGATATTGTCCAATTGTTAACATAGTAACTCCATGCTGTCGCAAATCAGTCATTACTTCAATTATTTCAGTATCTGTTTCACCAAGTCCCACCATTAAGCCTGATTTTGTAGGTATATTAGGATTTGCTTTTTTAAATTTTTCTAAAAGTTTTAATGATAATTCATAGTTAGCTCCAGGACGTATTTGGTTATAAATACGAGGTACATTTTCTATATTGTGATTAAATACATCAGGAGGGGTAGATATAAGAATCTTTAATGCATAATCCATACAATTACGAAAATCTGGTACTAATATTTCAATTTTAATGGATGTATTTTTTTCTCTTATAGAAGTAATACAGTGAGCAAAATGTTGAGCACCGCCATCTTTTAGATCATCACGAGCTACTGAAGTAATTACTACATAATGTAAAGCCATATCAGAAATAGTTTGTGCAATTTTTAGTGGTTCATTAATATCTGGAATTTTTGGACGTCCTTTTGATACGTTGCAAAATGGACAACGACGAGTACAAATGGAACCTAATATCATAAAAGTAGCAGTATTTTGGTTAAAACATTCGGATAAATTAGGACAAGAAGCTTCTTCACAAACTGAATATAAACCATTTTTACGCATTATAGATTTGATCTTTTTGATCTTATGAAAATCTATAGGTAATTTTATTTTCATCCAATCTGGCTTACGCAATATTTCTTTTTTTGTGCTAATCATGATATATACCAGGATCATTATTAATGATATTAGTATTACTAAAATTCATATTTTATTTAATTAATTCTTTTTCATCAAACCATTTGATTTGTTTAAAACCAGCTAAACGTGTAAAGTGTTGTATAAGATGTGGTTGTACATCATTTAATTGAATATCTGGATAAAAATCTTTTAGTTGAATCATACGCATTCCAACGTATCCACATGGATTAATACGTAAGAAAGGAGATAATTCCATTGCTATATTTAATGCTAATCCATGAAAAGAACATCCTTTACTAATACGCAATCCTAGAGAGCAAATTTTTTTTTCGTCTACGTATACACCTGGAGCATTCACTTTAGAATAAGAACATATAGAATAATCAGCTAAAGTAGCTATTATAGTTTGTTCCATTAAAGTTATTAGTTCTCGTACACTCATTTTACGACGTTTTATATCAATAAGCATATACATAACTTGTTGACCTAACCCGTGATAAGTAACTTGTCCTCCACGATCACTTTGTACTACTGGAATATTACCAGTATTCAATAAATGTTCTACTTTACCAGCTTTCCCTTGTGTAAATATTGAATAGTGTTCAACCATCCAAATTTCATCGACAGTATTATCGTTACGTTTATCAGTAAACAAATGCATAGCTTTATAAACGCTATGCCAATCACGTTGTCCAAGTTTACGGATAAAAATATTATTATTATTATTATTCAATTAATAAACTATTTTAAATGTATAATTTATAAAAATATTTGTCAAAAACAATCATTTATTAAAAATATGCATTATAGTACAAGACGTACACTTTTAATATTACTTAATTCTTTATATAAGGTTTCAATTTGCTCACTATTAGTAGCTATAATTTTAATGGAAATGGAGTAATAGTTACCTTTACTGCTAATTTTTACATCTGGTGTATACATACCTGGTATATAGTTTTGTACTATTTTTACTACTTGATTAATTAACTCTGGTTGTGCTAATCCCATAACCTTATAGGTAAATGGAGTAGGAAATTTAAGTAATTTATTTAGTTTACTTTCCATATATTAGCTCCAATAATAGCACAATACTTTGCCTAAATATAATATAAGTAATACTAGTGAAATGCAGTATTGCCAATCATCATAACATATATGTATTTATAACCTACTTATACTTAAACCAATGGTAAAATATTAATTTTATATAATCTAAAATACGACTAAATAATCCACCTTTTTTAACTTCATTCAATACTATTAATGGTTGTTGTTGAATTTTTTCATTACCTAAATAAAAATTAATACTACCTATTATTTGATTTTTCTGTAATGGAGCATGCAATTCTGTATCTTTTAATGTATACTTTGCTTTTACTTCTTCAGCATGACTACGTGGAATAGTTAAATATATATCATTTTTTACGCCAAGATGAACTTTATTACTATTTCCAAACCAAACTGGTTCTGAAACAAATTTCTTACCAGCTTTTAATGGTATTACTGTTTCAAAAAAGCGGAAACCCCATGTTAATAGTTTTTTACTTTCTACTTCACGTCCTTTATAAGTATATCCTCCTAATACTGAAGAGATTAAACGCATCTGACCTTCAGTTGCTGAAGCAACAAGATTATATCCGGCTGCATTAGTGTGACCAGTTTTAATCCCATCAACATTCAAACTCTTATCCCATAATAAACCATTACGATTTATTTGTCTAATATGATTAAAAGTAAATTCTTTTTCATGATAAATATTATACTCATCTGGTACATCACGAATAAGTGCTTTACCAAGTAAAGCCATATCGCGTGCCGAACTATATTGACCATTTGCATCTAGGCCATGTACTGTTTGAAAACGTGTATTTTTTAATCCTAATATAGTAACATAATGATTCATTAGATGAACAAACGCATTTTGACTACCAGCAATATAGTCTGCCATTGCTACACATGCATCATTACCAGATTGAAGGACAATACCTCGTCTTAACTGAGATACTAGAACATGATCTCCAGGTTTTAAAAACATTAGAGATGAACCTTTAAATATTGGATTACCAGTTGCCCAAGCATCCTCACTAATAGTAACAATATCATTTTGATGAATTTTTTTTGTTTTAATTGCTTGTCCAATAACATAACTAGTCATCATTTTAGTCAAGCTAGCTGGATTACGATGTACATCAGCATTTTTTGCTGCTAAAACCTTACCAGAATTATAATCAATAAGAATATAAGCTTGAGCTTTTATTTCTGGTACTTCTGGAAGTATATCTTGAATATTGATATTTTTAGCGAAAGTGTTTTTTCCACTAAAGAAAAACATCAATAATGATATAATCAAAAAAAATCTATAAAAATTTAAAAATTTGAATATAGTCATTTTTATAACAAAATATTAATTAAGTTAAAGTGAAAATTATTTCATGTATAAACATATGTTATAAGTATAAAGAATATTTTCTAAGTTCCTAAATAAGAATAGCTAAATGTAGGAATTTTAATATAATACAACATACTATAGCTAATAGGTTTTATTAAAAATAATAATAAATATATGAATTCTATATTTTATCTATTTAATAGAACAATTAAACCATTTTAGATAAAATTTTTTTATGAGAATGAATTGACATCACTATTCCAAATCCAGCCATCAACATAATCATAGCTGATCCTCCATAACTTATTAAAGGTAAAGGTATGCCAACTACAGGTAAAATACCACTTACCATACCAATATTAACGAATACATAAACAAATAAGATTAGCATTAAACTGCCAGATAGCACACGTCCAAAAGTAGTTTGTGCATGGGATGCAATTATCAAACCACGCATAATAAGGATTAAATAAAGAAAAAGCAATAATAATACTCCTATTAATCCAAATTCTTCTGCTAATACTGCAAAAATAAAATCAGTATGACGTTCTGGTAAGAATTCTAATTGTGATTGAGTTCCATGTAACCATCCCTTACCATATAAACCACCAGAGCCAATAGCAATCTTAGATTGAATAATATGATAACCAGCTCCTAGAGGATCGCTTTCTGGATTAATTAGCATAATCAAACGATCTCGTTGATAATCATGTAGACATAACCATAGTACTGGGATAAAAGCTCCAATTAATAGCAGCGCTAAGATCATTATCTTCCAATTAACTCCAGAAAAAAATAATACAAAAATACCGGAAGAGGCAATCAAAATCGATGTACCTAAGTCTGGTTGAATTGCTACTAGTAATGTTGGTATAAAAATTAATAACAATGAAAAAATAGTTTTTTTTAGGTTAGGTGGACATATATCACGGCTAATAAACCTTGCTATCATAAGTGGTACAGCAATTTTGGCAATTTCTGATGGTTGAAATCGTAATAAACCTAATTCAAGCCAACGTCTCGCTCCTTTACTTACATGACCACAAGCATCAACTATAACTAAAAGCATTATACATAAAAAATAAAGATATGGTGCCCAATTTTCATATACTCTTGGAGACACTTGAGCCATTATCAACATAATAGTTAATCCTATTGTAATTTGCCATATTTTATTCTCTATTATATCGTAATCTTGTCCACTTGCGCTCCAAATAACTATTATGCAATATACTAGTAAAAGTATAACTAATAACATAAATATTGGATCGATATAAACACGTATCCAAAACTTATTTTTTTGTAATCTATTTCTTTCTTTCATGAAAATTTTTATTTATATTTATAATGGGTGAGCTATTAATACTTTTTATCATAATATGATCAAGAATTTGACGAGTTATATTACCTATATTAGAATGGAGCTTATTCCCGCCGTTTTCTAAAATCATTGTAATAGCAACTCGAGGCTTATTATAAGGTGCAAATGCAGTCATTAATTTATGATCACGTAATCGTTCAGTAATTTTATTTACGTTATAAATTTCATGTTCTTTAAGACCAAAAATTTGTGCAGTACCAGATTTTGCAGCAATTTTATAAGGTGCATCAGCAAAACTTTTACGTGCCGTACCATTTAAACGATTTGCTACTCCATACATTCCATTTTTGACTATTTTCCAAGCATTAGAATAAATATGATCAATAGGTTTAATTGGAGGTTGGCAATAATACACCATACTTTGTTTTTTACGCATTGCGTGTAATAAATGTGGTACTTTTATGACTCCATTATTAATAAGAATCATAATCGCTTTATTCATTTGTAATGGTGTAGCACTCCAATAACCTTGTCCAATACCCATTGATATAGTATCACCTTGATACCAGGGCGTATTAAAACGTTGCATCTTCCAATCACGAGTTGGCATGTTACCAACATTTTCTTGAGGAAGATCAATGCCTGTACGATGTCCGTATCCAAATTTGGTCATCCATTTAGATAGACGGTTAATTCCCATGTCATAAGCTATTTGGTAAAAAAAAGTATCAGCTGATTCCTCTAAGGATTTAGTTATATCTAATCGATTATGTCCTAATTTTTTCCAATCACGGTATCTCTTTTTAGAGTCGGGTAATCTCCACCATCCAGGATCAAAAAGATTTGTATTACTATTGATTATTCCAGAAGTTAAAGCCGATATTGCAATATACGGTTTTACGGTTGAAGCAGGTGGATAGGTTGCTTGAATTGTACGGTTATAAAGAGGTTGATTTTCATTATTCAATAATATACTATAATCACTATTAGAAATACCTTCAACAAATAAATTTGGATTGTAGCTTGGCGTAGAAACTAAAGCTAAAATTTCACCAGTACGAGGATCAGTTACTACAGCTGCAGCACGATTACCAACTAGTAATTTTTCAATAAATTGTTGCAATTTAAGATCAACTGTTAGATATATATCTTGTCCAGCTTGAGGTGATTGTTTATGTAAGTTACGAATGATATTACCATGACTATTAACTTCAACTTCTTCATATCCTATTTTACCATGCAGTAAATCCTCATAATAACTTTCTATACCTAATTTACCAATATCATAGGTGTTTGTATAATTTTGCCATTTACCTTCTTTAATTAATCGAATTTCGTCGAGATCATTAATTTTAGAAACATAACCTAATATATGGGTTAGAGTTTTTCCATATGGATAATATCGACGTTGATAACATTTTATCTCTAATCCAGATAAAAAGTGTTGATTAATGGCAAAACGTGCTACTTGAATATCATTCAAATAATTTTTAATCGGAATGGATGCTAAATAATGAAAAAATTGATATTGATTTTTAACAAAATTAATATCATTATCATTAAAATTTAATAATAAACGTAAATTATGTAACATTTTTTTAAAATTAAAAATTTTTTCTGGAATTAATTCAAGAGTATAAATTGTTTGATTAACAGCTAATGGTATTCCATTGCGATCAAAAATTATTCCACGGCTTGGTTCAATTGGCATTATTCTAATACGGTTTTCATTAGATTTAATGTTATATTGATCAAAAAATAAAATTTGTAATTTATATGAATTAATTATTAACATAATAAAAACTACTAAAATAGCCATAAAAGCAAAAAATGCTCGCTTAATATATATTTTTTGTTCAGCACTATAATCACGAAAAATGTTTTTTTGTAATATCATGGGCTATTTATGTTTATTCAGTATAAAAATTAGAAGAAATAAAATTTCTGACTATTATATTTCAATTAGTTTAATTTTAATAATTATGATTATTAATAGATTTATCTAATATGACTAATAACTTTTTATATGTTTATATTAAATAAAAAACATAATACTAATGTAATTAGAAAGCTTATAGAATAATTTTATTTTTTTATGAAAATAAAAACACTTATTATATAATACCTCTTTTATTTATTTAATGTTAATACAGTTAATTAAACATAGAAATATTATTTCTATAAAAAATTAGATTTTTATTATTTTTTTTATAAAAACCTACATTAAATAATTAATAAAATTAAAGATTTATTATCTGATATTAGTATAATAATTATTTGATTTTTAATCATAAATATATTTATAAAACATGATTAATATATCAAAATAATTAGATATTTGAATACGGTACAAATAGATTAATTTTGATATAAACCAACATAATTAATATAATTAATTACTGAATCTGGCAATAGATTTGTACAAGAAAGTTTATTATAGTACCTATTACGAATTTCTGTAGAAGAAATATTAAAACATGGTGTATCAGCCAACCAAATATAACCTGCCGGTGTTTGATGTATCTGTTGAATATTATATGCAATATGTTTATGAAGCCACTTTTGCATATTGATATTAGACATATGTATAGTATAACCAGGACGTTTACATACTAGTAAATGACATAAAGATAATAATTCTTGCCAATCGTACCATTTTTCTAATGTTAATAAAGCATCTTTACCAACTATAAACCCTAGTGATTCTTTACAACCAAGTTCAGCACGTAATACTTTTAAGGTAGTTACAGTCCAAGATGGTGTTGTATTATTAAATATTTCACGTGTATCTATATCAAATAGTCTATTATTAGTAATAGCGTATCTTAACATTTCTATACGTTGATGTGGATTAGCTTTTGGATTAGGACGATGTGGAGGTATATTATTTGGCAAAAAAGTAATTTTATTTAAACAGAGCTGTTTTGCAAGTGATTCGATTGAACGAAGATGACCATAATGAATAGGATCAAATGTACCACCAAATAAAGCATGCATTTTAAATATTAAGATGTATTATTGAAAAATTACGTTGACATAATAGTAAAGAAAGATTTTCTAACTGCTCCCACAGATTTTGATTATAGTCTTGTTTTAAAGATAATTCTAATATTGTCAGTAAATTTATAGCATGTTTCAAATGTATAGAATTTAGACGATGTAAGGCTTCAATAAATAAAGAACGGCGATTTTGCCATATATAATGTTGATCCATAAGCGTACGGATAGGATATTTATTATAATTACGTTGTAACTGGATCAAGATCAATAAATCACGTTGTAAAGAACGTAGTAAAACTATTATTTCTATATCTTCTTTTTCCATTTGATATAAAATATGTTGAACTCGTTTGCTTTTACCAGCTAGGATAGCATTTATCCAATGTAATGGTGTAAAATTTGCAGCGTCTCTTACTACTTCCTTTACACGAGGTAAAGTTAAGTGTCTATCTGCCCATAACATTGATAAATTTTCTAGAACTTGTACTAGAGTAATTAAATTACCTTCATAACAATAGCAAAATAATTGTACTGCATCTTCATCGATTTTAAGATTCATAGTTTTTGCACGATTTATAATCCAGCGTGATAAATTAGCTTGTTCTGGTGTTTGACATGATACTAAAATTGCGTGCATACTTAACTTTTTAAACCAAAAAGTCTTCTCATGATTTTTCGTTAATTTATTGATACGTAATATTAGTAATATAGAGTTATGTAATAACTTAGAAAGCTTTATTAATTTTTCTGATATTCCAATAGTCAAATTATTTTCTGGTATTTTTAAAATTAAAGTTTTACCGTTAGTAAATAGATTAAGTGATTGACAATTTATAAATAACATATCCCAATCCGTCTTACTATCTACTGCAATATTAATATGTTCTGTAAAACCTTGTTCGATTGCAGTTGTTAAAATGGCATCTATACTTTCTTGAATCAGTAGGTCTTCATTACCTGTAATAAAATAACAAGTATTTAATTTATTAAGAAGTTGATATTTCAATTGTTCAGGATAAATCTTAATCATTTAAAATACTTCTTAAAATACTTCTTTTATAATACTGATTTAATAAAAAAACTAAGTTAATATTTTTATTTAGTTTTCACTCTTTTAGAATTAAGTAATTTACTTTGATATTCCTGATTATTACATAATATAATTATTTTGCGTAATAATTGAGAAGATATGATTTGTCGCATCTCTTGAAAGAGAGTTTCTTGCTCTACATCTTTTGCTAAAATAGTATTAGGTTCATCAAAGACATAATGATATGTATTAGCATTTATTGGATATATTCCTTTATATGGAATCATAATTTTTCCGGTTACTGTCATAGTAAGTAAAGATTCAGCAACAGTATTGTTTATAAAGACTGAAGTAGTTTTCCGTTCTATCATTTCTGTACCTAAGTACAAAATTGGATATTTATTATGTACATATTTAGTGTCACTAATAACATTTATACCATGAACATGTAATTCTTGAATTACACTACGTGTTAAAGGATTATACGGTTCAACACTTTCAATGATCATCGTTTTTATTTGTTTAGGCACAAACATACTATTACGCAATTTGAACCCACAGCCTATATTAATTAAGGCTATTATGAGTATAAACAACTTATATATAAGTTGTTTCACAGTTTCTCCTAATATCTATTTATCTAATAACTAAATTTATTAATTTTCTAGGAATATAAATAACTTTAATAATAGTAAATCCATTTAAATATTTAATTATTCGATTATCTTGCATAGCTTGCTTTTGGATTTGATGTTGAGTAGCATTAATATCAACATTCATTTTACCACGAATTTTACCATTTATTTGAATAATTATTAATAAAGTATCTTCTATTATTGCTGATTTATTGATCATAGGCCAACTAGTATTATCTATACTCTCTACACCTCCTAGTTCATGCCAAATAACATAGCTGATATGAGGAGTAAACGGATAAAAAAGGCGAGTTATTACCATTAATGCCTCTTGTAACAATGCACGATCTTGTTCACTTTTTTTAGGAGCACGAATAAGCTTATTCATGAATTCCATAATAGCTGCAATAGCAGTATTAAAACTTTGACGACGTTCAATATCATCTGTGACTTTAGCTATTGTTTTATGTAATTCACGATGTAGTGATTTTTGATGTTTATTAAAATCATTTAGGTCTAAAGCTACAGTTTTTCCTTGAGATACGTGTCCATGTACTAGTTTCCACCAACGTTTTAAAAATCTATAAGCACCTACTAATCCTGATTCTTGCCATTCTAACGCCATTTCTACTGGAGAAGCAAACATAATAAAAAGACGTACAGTATCTGCACCATAACGATTTATCATCACTTGAGGATCAATACCATTATTTTTAGATTTAGACATTTTCATCATACCAGCATAAACTAACTTATTTCCTTGTATATCATTAGCTTGTATAATACGACCTTTTTTATCACGCTTAACTATAACTTCAATAGGTGATATCCAATGACGTTGATTATTAATATCTAAATAATAAAATGCATCGGCAAGTACCATCCCTTGACAAAGTAAGCGTTTTGCTGGTTCATTTGAATTCACAAAACCGGCATCACGAAGCAATTTATGATACAGTCGAAAATACATAAGATGCATAATTGCATGTTCGATACCTCCTATATATTGATCAATGGGTAACCAATAATTAGCTGCAACTGGATCTAAAATACCTTTATCATAATGCACACAAGTATAACGAGCATAATACCATGATGATTCCATAAAAGTATCAAATGTGTCTATTTCACGTAACATTAATTGACCATTAAGAGTAATCTTTGACCACTCTGGATTCACTTTTATAGGTTTTTTAATTCCATTAGTAATAATATTTTTTGATAAAATAACAGGAAGTTGATCTTCTGGAGTTGGTATTATAGTACCATCTTCTAATGTAAGCATTGGAATTGGTGTTCCCCAATAACGCTGACGAGAAACACTCCAATCACGAAGACGATAATTTACTTTAAATTTTCCTATTCCTTTAGATATTAACATATCAGTAATAGCTTTATAGGCTATCTTATGATTCATACCGCTATAATTACCTGAATTGAATAATGTTCCTTTATCAGTCATTGCTGCAGTTAAAACATTAGGTTGAGTGCCATCTAAGTTAAGTAAAACAGGCTTGATTTTTAATTTATATTTATTAGCAAACTCCCAATCACGTTGATCATGCGCTGGAACTCCCATAATAGCTCCTGTACCATAATCTATTAATACGAAGTTAGTAATCCATATTGGTATATATTCATTAGTTAGTGGATGTATGGCATATAAACCAGTAGCTATACCTTGTTTATCTATTTTTGCTATATCAGCTTCAGCTATTTTTACATTATTACTTTTATTTATGAATTTTGCTAATAAATCATTATTAACCGCAGCTTGTAATGCTAGAGGATGAATAGGAGATATAGCAATATAAGTTACACCCATAAATGTATCTGGACGCGTTGTATAAATAGTTACTATTTTATTTGAATTTAAAACTTCAAAGTTAATTTCTATCCCTTCAGAACGTCCAATCCAATTACGTTGCATATTTTTTACTTGCTCTGGCCAACCTTTTAAATTATCAAGCTCGTTTAATAATTCTTCTGCATAATTTGTAATTTTTATAAACCATTGAGGAATTTCTTTACGTTCAATTTTAGTATCACAACGCCAGCAACAACCATTAATAACTTGTTCATTAGCTAGTACAGTTTTATCGTTTGGACACCAATTTACTCCGGATTTTTTTTTATACACTAAATTTTTTTTATATAATTGAATAAAAAACCATTGTTCCCATTTATAATATTCTGGTTTGCAAGTATATATTTCTCGACTCCAATCATAACTAAAGCCTAATCTTTTAAGCTGTTTTTTCATATACTTAATATTATTATAAGTCCAATAAGCAGGAGTAGTGTTACATTTTATTGCAGCATTTTCTGCTGGCAAACCAAATGCATCCCAACCTATTGGTTGTAATACATTTTTACCAAGCATACGTTGGTAACGAGCAATTACATCACCGATAGTATAGTTACGTACATGTCCCATATGCAAATGGCCAGAAGGATAAGGTAACATTGACAGACAGTAAAATTTTTCTTTTCCTTGTTGCTCAGTTACTTGAAAAATCTTATTTTCATTCCAGTATTGTTGTACTCTTGATTCTATTTCTTGTGGACTATATTGTTCTTGCATATCTATTTTAAGTACCTTTATTATGATATTTATATTAAATATATTCATTCATAACTTATTTGTTATTGAATAAGCTAAAAATAACAACTTACTATGGGATAAATATAAATATAAATATAAATATAAATATAAATATAAACTATTAATATTAATTTTTTTAAAATAATAAATATATAATTTTATTATATATTTATATGTATTAATATGTAATAATGGTATTTTACTGTTATTAATTTAAATATAGTTATGAATTGAAAATATTTTAGTAATTATAACTGTATTGAATTTAGTAGAGTAAAAATTTTATAGGAAAATAAATTTATTATTATTTAATGCGAATCTAATAAACAATTATCACATACGTCGGTATATAATAATTAGCCCAAGAGAAAATAAAGTTAGTATCCATACTGGCCAAATACCAACTATAGAATAAGGAGTTTGACCACTTGTTGGTGTAACTTTAACATTAAGTACTTGACGAGTAAACTGTGGTATAGATTTTTCTATATCACCATTAGCGTTGATTACAGCCGTAATCCCATTGTTTGTAGAACGTAACAGTGGACGTCCTAATTCTAATGCACGCATACGTGCCATTTGAAAATGTTGCCATGGACCAATGGAATCACCAAACCAAGCATCATTAGATATGGTTATTAAAAAGTTAGTATTAGGATGAAAATTTGCGCGTACTTGTTCACCTAATATAATTTCATAACAAATAGCGCTAGTTAAATTATAACCTGCTACTTTTAATTGTGGTTGTATATAATTTCCATTGCTAAAAGAAGACATTGGTAAGTTAAATAAAGGAAATATTGAACGTAATAATGATTGTAAAGGAACAAATTCACCAAATGGTACTAAATGATTTTTCTGATAGCGATTTTTATTTTGATAACTATAAGGATCATTATTTCCTAATACAATCATTGCATTGTAATAAACATTACTATTTAAATGAGCATCAACAACAATACCAGTAATTAAAGAGGTACCATGTAAACGTAACTTTTTATCAAGCTGGTTTAGAAAAAACTGTTGATTGCTTTCAAAATCTGTAATGGCAGATTCTGGCCAAATAATCATAGATACTTTACCTATCCATGGTTCACTATAAGATGTATAAATATGCAATGAATTATATAGTTGTTCAGGATTCCATTTGCTTGACTGTAAAATATTACCTTGTACTATAAGTACGTTAGCAGTTTTTTCTGGTATTATTTTATACCATTTTATCATAGATAGAGGATAGGAAAATAGTATTATTGCTACTGCTAAATTTAAACTTTTAATTCTATTATTATAAACTGCATGCGCTATTAACCCGGAAATCATCATTAAAATAAAGGTGATTGTTTCCACACCTACTATAGGTGCTAAACCCTTTAAAGGACCATTAATTTGACTATAACCAAATTGTAACCAAGGAAAACCAGTAAGCATCCGACCACGTAAAAATTCTGTTATATGCCATAATGCAGGTGCTGCACATACTAAACGCCATAAAGAATTACTAGGACACAGGTAATTTAAAATAATTGCAAATAATGTAGGGTATAGTGATAAGTAAATAACTAATAATATTACTAAAAAAATACTCAGAGCTTTTGGGATATCACCAAAACCAGCAATACTAAAGTAAATCCAATTAATCCCGGTCCCAAATAATCCAAATCCCCAAAAAAAACCAATACAAGCACTTTGAATTATATTTTTACCTAATAGTAATAACTGTAAGCTAAATAGCGAATATAATGCAGCAGGCCAACAATCATAGGGGGAAAAGGAAATAGTACCCATTGCACCTGATATTAAAGCTAGAATTACCTGAATCCATTGAATGGAATAAAGGAATGATAATTCCATAAAATTGTTTGTTCCCAAATATCAATATAGAGAATAGACTAAGTGAATGTTATTAATTATTAAATATAGATACATCAGTATTATTGAATTAGATGTATATTTTTTATTTTTTATTTTTTATAAATTTTTATTTTTCTATAATAATATAGGGATCAGGATAACCAAGATTTAGCATTATTTTAGTTTCTATTTTTTCCATTTTTTTAGCTTGATAATCTTCTATATGATCATAGCCAAGTAAGTGTAAAGTACCATGTATTACTATATGAGCCCAATGTGCTTCTATATTTTTACCTTGTTTAATAGCTTCAAATTCAACTATTTGAGGACAAATAACAAGATCTCCGAGGATTATAGGGTTAAAGCTTATCAAATATTTAAAAGGAAAAGAAAGAATATTAGTTGGTTTATTTTGGCCTCTATACCTTAAATTTAATTTATGGATTTCTGTTTTATCTACTAAACGAATGGTTATTTCTCTTTTTTTTTATTTTCTTTTTTAATAGTTTCTGGGATTAACGCTGATTTTATCCAACGTTGAAAAATTCTTTTATTTGGTAAGAAAAAATTTCTATTTTTACAGGCTAGTTGTAAATAAAGACTTATTGCATTCATAAAGTTATGTAAGTTCAATTAAGTAAAAAAAGTAAATAAAAATAGTTATATAGATTTTTTTATGATTATTTTAATCAATAAAGAAACATACATGCATTATAGAATTTCTTGATTATAAATATTACTACATTAAATATTTGAGAATTAAATATATATTAAGATTTAAATACATTAATATTTATTTTATAACGATTTTGTATTAATAATATTTGTAATTTTTGTTAATTTTTGGTTATTAGTAATAGATTTATTTATTTTATCTTCAGCGCTAATAACTCTTCCTCGTAATGAATTTGCATAAACATCGATGATTTCTACTTCAATAAATTTACCAATCATATCAATAGAGCCTTCAAAATTAACTGCACGGTTATTCTCAGTACGTCCAGTAAATTCCATAGTATTTTTACGAGATTGACCTTCAACTAAAATATGTTGAGTAGTACCAAGCATACGATTACTCCATGAAGTAGCTTGTTTATTAATTTGATTCTGTAAAATATACAAACGCTGTTTTTTTTCTTCTTGAGAAACATCATCTGGGAGATTAGCTGCAGGTGTTCCTGGACGAGCAGAGTAAATGAAACTAAAACTCATATCAAAATTTATGTCACTAATAAGTTGCATAGTCTGTTCAAAATCATCGTTAGTTTCTCCAGGAAATCCAACAATAAAATCTGAACTGATTCCGATATTTGGACGAGCATCTTTTAATTTATTAATTAATTCTTTATATTCCATTACTGTATGATAGCGTTTCATCAGATTAAGAATACGATCAGAACCACTTTGTACTGGTAAATGTAAAAAACTTACTAATTCTGGTAAATTTCGGTATACATTGATTATATTATCATTAAAATCAATAGGATGACTAGTAGTAAAGCGAATTCGATCGATACCATCAATTGCTGCAATTAAATATAATAATTCAGCAAAGGTACAAATATTATCATTAAAAGTCATTCCGCAATAAGCATTAACATTTTGTCCAAGTAAATGCACTTCACGAACACCTTGACTAGCAAGATGAGATATTTCTAGTAAAATATCATCAGAATATCTGCTTACTTCTTCTCCTCGAGTATATGGTACAATACAAAAAGTACAATATTTATTACAACCTTCCATAATTGAAACTAATGCTTTAGGACTTTTAGGGCAATGTTGGGGTAAATAATCAAATTTTTCTATTTTTGGAAAGCTTATATCAATAAGTGGACTTGAATTTCTTCGTTTTTTATTAGAAAGAACTTGTTCGATCATGATTGGTAGACGGTGCAATGTCTGTGGTCCGAATATTATATCAATATAATTTGCTCGTTGATAAATATATTCTCCTTCTTGAGAAGCTACACAACCACCAACACCAATAATTAAATTAGGATTATATATTTTTAGTAATTTCCATCGTCCTAACTGATGGAATAATTTTTCTTGGGCTTTTTCACGTATAGAGCAAGTATTAAGTAATAAAATATCTGCATCTTCAGCTTTATCAGTTAATTTATAACTATAAGTATGCATAAGAATGTCCATGATTTTTGATGAATCATATTCATTCATCTGACATCCCCAAGTTTTAATATAAAGTTTTTTTTTCATTTAACTGGTTATTTAACATAATATTATGTTTCAAATGATATTTTTTATCCAATCAACCTTAATAAGGTAATTTATAATTAAAGAATTTTCATTTTTTTGATTTATTACAAATGAATATTTATTAAAATCAATAATATTTAAATTTATTTAAATGTAATAGAAAAAAACTATAGATATTATTTATCTTCGTAAGTCTTTTTTTTTAAGATTATAAGATGAATATAATTCTATCAATAATATTGATGAGTTCTTTATTATTGATGAGTTCTTTATTAATGAAAAAAATTAAAATATTTAATATATAAATCTAATATCTAAATTAATATGAATGGCGCATCTATTATTACTTTATTTTAGCTGGGGTACCTGGATTCGAACCAGGGAATGCCGGTATCAAAAACCGGTGCCTTACCTCTTGGCGATACCCCATTTATTATAATGGCCTATAAAAACAAAATGGTAAATGCGGAAGGCGAGACTTGAACTCGCACACCTTACGGCGCCAGAACCTAAATCTGGTGCGTCTACCAATTCCGCCACTCCCGCAAAAAATATGGTGGCTACGACGGGAATTGAACCTGTGACCCCATCATTATGAATGATGTGCTCTAACCAACTGAGCTACGTAGCCATGAACTATTTTTTACGTTACTTTATGAGCATAATGTATTATGCTTATTAGTTTTTTATTCGTCAATCTTTTTTTAAAAAATAACCCCTTACTTAAGTAAAAAAGAAATTATTAATTATTAATCTCATTAAATAATGATATTAATAATTAAGTATAAAAAATAAAAATCAGAATAGAATTCTAAATAATTAAAATATTTTATTTATAGAACTTATGTGTATTTATAACACGACCTGAAGGGTCATTTATGTATTTAAATGATTTATCCCATTTTATGGCTGTGGAAGAAGAACAAGCAACGGATTGACAGCTAGGAACACATTCTAGTGCACCGGAAACTGGAAAAAGTTCTTCAAAGATTTTTCGATATAAATATTCTTCTTTTGATTTTGGTGGATTATATGGAAAACAACAATGAGCATTAGCTAATTGGTAATCGCTAATTCTTTTATCAGACTCTTTTTTAAGAGTATCAATCCATGTATAACCAACTCCATCAGAGAATTGTTCTTTTTGCCTCCAAAGAATACATTCTGGTAGATAACAAGAAAAACATTCACGTAAAATATGTTTTTCTATTTTGCCATTTATACTACACATTTTATCTTTTGGATTAATTCTCATTGCTATATCTAAAAAATTTTTGTCAAGGAAAGGTACTCGTATTTCTACTCCCCATGCCGACATTGTTTTATTTGCACGTAAGCAATCATACATATGTAATGCTAATAATTTGCGTACATTTTCTTCATGGAACTCTTTAGAGCTTGGTGCTTTATGAAAATATAGATAACCACCAAAGATTTCATCTGCACCTTCTCCAGAGAGAACCATTTTAATACCCATAGCTTTAATTTTACGTGACATTAAATACATAGGTATTGAAGCACGTACTGTAGTAACATCGTATGTCTCGATGTGGAAAATAACATTTCTAATAGCATCTAAACCTTCTTGAATTGTGAAATAAATTTCATGATGAACAGTATTCAAATGATCAGCAACTAATTTTGCAGCTTGTAAATCTGGAGATCCTTTTAAGCCTATCGCAAAAGAGTGTAACTGTGGCCACCAAGCATCAGTTTTACATTCATTTTCAATACGTTTTGTTACAAAACGTTTAGTAATAGCTGAAATAATGGAAGAATCTAAACCACCAGATAACAATACTCCATAAGGAACATCAGACATCAAATGATTTTTTACTGATTCTTCCAATTTAGCTCTTAATGTAGCCATATTTGTAATATTATGTTCAACAGCAGAATAATTCATCCAATCACGATGCCAATAACGATGGATTTTTTTATCTGTACTAGAAAGATAACTTCCAGGAGGAAACTCTTTAATATTGCAGCATACTGGTACTAACGATTTCATTTCTGAAGCTATATAAAAGTTTCCATATTTATCATTGCCCATATAAAGTGGAATGATACCGATATGATCGCGGCCAATTAAATATTCTTTTTTTACTTTATCCCATAAAACAAAAGCGAACATACCATGTAAATCGTCAAGAAAGTCTAGACCTTTTTGGTCATATAACGCTAGAATAATTTCACAATCAGAATTAGTTTGTAATAAGTAATTACTATTCTTCAATCCTTTGTATAAAGATTTATGATTATATATTTCACCATTTACAGCCAATACGTGAGTACGATTAGCATTATAAAGTGGTTGTGCACCATTGTTAACATCAACTATTGATAAGCGCTCATGTACTAAAATGGCATAATCATCTGCATATATTCCAGACCAATCTGGCCCACGATGACGCATTAATGAGGAACATTCTAATGCTTTATTACGTAATTCGATAGGATTGGTTTTAATATCGAGCACACTAAAAATCGAACACATAACTAAATCCTCAAGTATATTTTTCAGTAAAATAATGTTAATTTATATAAATTAAATATTTTGTGTTAATTAATAATATTAAATATCTTCATTAAATAATAGAAAATAGTTGTTTGAACTTTAAAATTAAATTTTATTTTTTAGTCTTGACTTAGAATTATTATTCTAGTTATAGTGAAATTAATATTTCTAAGGATTTTAGTATGATTGGAGATGAAAGTTATCCAATAAATTTTATTAGTAAAATTATTGATGCTGATTTAGCGAGTGGTAAATATAAAAGTATACATACTCGATTTCCACCAGAACCTAATGGTTATCTTCATATTGGACATGCAAAATCAATTTGCTTAAATTTTGGTATTGCACAAGCTTATCAAGGTGAGTGTAATATGCGCTTTGACGATACTAATCCAATAAAAGAAAATATAGAATTTGTTGACTCAATTAAATATGATGTAAAATGGTTAGGTTTCAAATGGAGCGGTAATATTCATTATTCTTCAGACTATTTTGATCAATTTTTTAACTATGCAATTGAGCTAATAAACAAAGGATTAGCATATGTAGATGAGCTATCAATTGAAGATATCCGTAATTACCGAGGAACTCTTACTCAACCAGGTAGAAACAGTCCATACAGAGATCGTAGTATCAATGAAAACTTGGTGCTTTTTCAAAAAATGCGCGAAGGTAGAATTTTAGAAGGAAAAGCTTGCCTACGTGCTAAAATTAATATGAGTTCAAATTTCATGGTTTTACGAGATCCAGTTTTATATCGTATTAAATTTTCAAAACATTATAGAACTGGCAATAAATGGTGTATTTATCCTATGTATGACTTTAGTCATTGCATTTCTGATGCAATAGAAGGAATTACACATTCTCTTTGTACTTTAGAATTTCAAGATAATCGTCGTTTGTATGATTGGATACTAGAAAATATAACTATTTCAAGTCATCCTCGCCAATATGAATTTTCTCGTTTAAATTTAGAATATTTTGTGATGTCTAAACGTAAACTGAATATGTTAGTAACTGATCAAATTGTTACAGGATGGAATGATCCACGCATGTTCACTATTTCTGGGTTGCGAAGACGTGGATATAGTGCAGCATCTATTCGTAAATTTTGTCTATGTATAGGTGTAACTAAACAGGATAATTTAGTTGAAATGGCATCACTAGAATCTTGTATTCGCAATGAACTTAATGAACATGCTCCTCGAGCTATGGCTGTATTAGATCCTTTAAAATTGATAATTGAAAATTTACCAATAGGATATGAAAAAATCATTAGTATGGCAAATCATCCCCAAAAAGAAGCCATGGGTAGACGAGAAGTTCCTTTTAGTCGTGAAGTTTGGATAAATCGTGCAGATTTTCGTGAAAAAGACCATAAACAGTATAAACGTCTAATTTTAGGTAAAAAAGTACGTCTCCGTAACGCTTATGTAATTCGTGCTGAAAGAGTAGTGAAAGACATAGAAGGTAATATTACATGTATTTATTGTACTTGCGATATAAATAATTTATATCAAGATCTCATTGATAATCATACAATTAAAGGTGTAATTCACTGGGTATCTGTACATCATGGTTTACCAGCTCAATTTCACTTATATGATCGTTTATTTAATATCCGTAATCTATCTTCTATTGATAATTTGCTTAAAGCTGTTAATCCTAATTCATTGATAATAAAAAAAGGATTTGTTGAACCATCTTTACTTAACGCTATAGCAATGTCGCCATATCAATTTGAAAGAGAAGGTTATTTCTGTGTAGATAGCGTATACTCACAACCATCACAATTAGTCTTTAATCGTATCGTAAATTTACGTGATATTTGGAAAAATATATTTAATTAATTTTCATTATTTAACATATATATTATTAATTTTTAATATGGATGTGAATTTCTCTTAGATTCAAATTAATTTTGAGATATGATATATAGATATTAATATCTCTCTTTATTTTCTTATTTTTCTTTAAAAGAATAATATTATTTTAAAACTATTTTTTACACTTTTAAGAAATTATACATAAAAAATATAATTTTATTACATATATTTTATAATACTTAGTCATTGTTTATTTAGTCATTGTTTATAATGAGATT
This sequence comes from Pantoea sp. Aalb, assembly GCF_009829985.1. Taxonomy (NCBI): domain Bacteria; kingdom Pseudomonadati; phylum Pseudomonadota; class Gammaproteobacteria; order Enterobacterales; family Erwiniaceae; genus Pantoea; species Pantoea sp. Aalb. The sequence continues at coordinate 533,363 of NZ_SZZU01000001.1, read as the reverse complement.
ATTTGTATATATTTCTTATTAAAGTATTTAATTTGAAAAGATAAAAAATTACCTTTTAATTATATTTTAAAGTTGTAATTCATGTAAAATTTGTTTTACCCATTTTTCTAATCGTTGAGAAGTAAGTTCTGGCTGGCGATCTTCATCAAGAGCTAAACCTATAAAATTTTTATCATCTAGTAAGCTTTTAGATGACTCAAAATAATAGTTTTCAATAGGCCATTTACCTATAATTACTGCACCATTTGTTTCAACAATATCTTTAATCGGCTTCATTGCATCACAAAAATATTCTGTATAATCTTCCTGATCACCACAACCAAAAATAGCTATGAATTTTCCATAAAAATTTATTTCCTTTAAAATTGGTAAAAAATCATCCCAATCACATTGTACTTCACCATAATACCATGTTGGAATACCTAATAAAAGAACATTAAATTTTTCTAAATCTTCTTTAATACTTTTAGAAATATCATATAATTCCACTGTGTTTTTGTTATTTAAATACGATAATAATTGCTTTTGAAGCATTATTGCAATTTTTTCAGTATTTCCTGTATCACTACCGAAAAAAATTCCTATGTTTTTATTCATGTATAATATAATCTCTTATGTTATTTTTTAAAATTTATTTAAATTAATACATCATAGATATTAAAATAATGATATCAAGTTATACTATAATAAAATTTATAGAATTTTATATCAATACGTTATTTTTTTTATTTTAAGACATTTATATCTTTCTAAAAGATAGTCTAAAAATCTTTAGTTTTTATCATATTCAATGTAAAACTAAGATAATATATTAATATATTCTACATATATTTTACTCTATATTTTAGATTAAAACTCTATATTAAAGATAATATCAGTAATAGAAATTATATTCTAAGAAATAAAGATCTTATATTCTTTTTTTATATTCTTTACATTAACTAATCAATAACATTAACAGTTATTTAATTGTTATTAAATAGACTTATTTTAAAATTTAAAATTACTGATTCAATAATATTGAATATTTATTAATTAGTTAATTATAAATTAATAAATTTTTCTCTCACAGTTTTTTTAATAAAAACATTATTTTTATAATGACTTGTTATATAAAAATAATTAAAATTAAATAATACAACATAGTTAAATAATACAACATACTTAGAATATGTTATGCTATATCTTATAGTTATAGTAATAAAACTTCCAGTTATCATATTTAGATTCTAATGAAAATTTTAATAACTAATCATCCACGTGCTGGTCAGCTAGCCCAACAGAACGATTTAATTAACGTTGCACAATTAATTTCACAATACTATCTTTTTACACCTGACATTTTAAATTTAGAACATGCAATTAAATTTGGCACCTCTGGTCACCGTGGAACTTCTAAAAAAAATACTTTTAATGAAACACATATACTTGCCATTGCTCAAGCACTAGTAGAAGAACGAAAAAAAAATGGCATTAATGGTCCATGTTACATTGGTAAAGATACTCATGCACTTTCTGAACCTGCAATGTTATCAGTAATAGAAGTACTCGTAGCTAACAATATTAATATTATTATTCAAAAAGATAATGGTTATACACCAGTCCCAGCTATTTCTAATGCTATTCTTGAACATAATAAGAATAATAGTATACAAGCTGATGGTATCATAATTACACCTTCTCACAATCCACCTGAGTATGGAGGAATTAAATATAATCTACCTAATGGTGGTCCTGCTGATATAAAAATAACAGAAATAGTAGAGAAACGTGCTAATCAATTGATTAAAAATAATTTAAAAGAAGTGAAACGTATTCCTATAGATCAAGCATTAACAAGTAGTTATATTTTTAAAAAAGATTTTATACAGCCATACGTAGAAGGATTAGCAGAAGTAATAGATTTTTCTATTATCCAAAAAGCTGGTTTAAAAATTGGTATCGATCCTCTTGGAGGATCTGCTATAGCCTACTGGCAGCGTATTGCTGAGTATTATAAGCTTAATATCACTATTGTGAATGATACTATTGATCAAACATTTCGTTTTATGCACTTAGATAAAGATGGAATCGTGCGCATGGATTGCTCTTCTGAATTTGCAATGGCTGGTTTAGTAGCCTTATGCAATACATTTGACTTAGCTTTTAGTAATGATCCTGATTCTGATCGTCATGGTATTATAACACCAGATGGCTTAATGAATCCAAATCATTATCTAGCTGTAGCAATTAATTATCTTTTTCAACATCGTCCACATTGGAATAAAGATGTCGCTGTTGGTAAAACTTTAGTATCTAGCGGTATTATTGACCGTGTAGTTAACGATCTTGGTCGTAAATTATTAGAAGTACCAGTAGGTTTTAAATGGTTTGTTGATGGCTTGTTTAATGGTAGTTGTGGATTTGGTGGAGAAGAAAGTGCAGGTGCATCTTTTTTACGTTTTGATGGCAGTGCTTGGTCAACTGATAAAGATGGTATTATTTTATGTTTATTAGCTGTAGAAATTACTGCAGTTACCAGTAAGAATCCACAGCAACACTACAATGAATTAGTTCAACGTTTTGGTTCTTCTAGTTATAATCGGTTACATAAGCCAGTAAATTCAGCACAGAAATATGCACTTTCTAAATTATCATTTACCAAGCTCAATGTTTGTAAATTAGCTGGAGATCCAATTACTGCTTATTTAACAACAGCTCCTGGTAATGGTGCTCCTATTGGTGGTCTAAAATTGATAACAGAAAATGGTTGGTTTGCTGCACGTCTTTCAGGTACAGAAGACGTCTATAAAATGTATTTTGAAAGTTTTCTTGGTAAAGAACATCGACAACGTATTGAAAAAGAAGCAATAGAAATTATCAGTGATATCTTTCATAATATTTGACTAGTCATTTATTAAATAATAAATATGATTTTGCTATTTCAAAATAACTTAAATTAATATAAGTAATCTTTAACTTAGCACCTAAGCTAATTAAATTATTTTATAAAAAATCTATTTTTGTTATTTATTTTAAGTAAATTTAAATAAATGTATTTTATTAAAAAGATTTTCTTATTTTAAAACTATTCTTTAAAATTTTTAATTATCAAAAAATTAATATATTAATAATTAATTTTGAAAATTTGATTTTCATATATTAATTATAACCTTTCAAAACTTTATTAAAGTTATTAAATTCTTAATTTAATAACTAACCTTACGATTAACGATATAATAATCTACTTGGAGTATTATGAAAGTTCATTTAGTTTGGATACGAGATGATTTACGTATTAATGACAATCCAGCTCTTACAATGGCATGTTACGAAAAAAGCACTATAGTTATAGCATTGTTTATAGCTACACCTGGTCAATGGTATTTTCATGATGTGTCACCGAAACAAGTAACTTTTATTTATCAAAATCTATGTTGTTTACAAAAGGAATTAACTAAATTAGGTATTTTTTTACATTATCATCAATCTTATGATTTTGCTGCATCATTAAAATATTTATTGAAGTTTTGTGATATACATCAAGTAAATGATATTTATTATAACTATCAATATGAAATTAACGAACGTAAACGAGATGAAAAATTAGAAAAAAAATTAAAAGAAAAAGGTATTATTTGTCACGGTTTTGATAATAGTTTATTATCACCAGGAGTCGTACGAACTAAAAATAATAAAATGTTTAAAAAATTTACTCCTTTTAGAAAAGTATTTATTAAATATTTGCATCATAAGTTACCAGATTGTTTTAATGCACCCCAAGTACGTTGTAAAATTCTATTTAGCAACCATTATCAAAATATTCCTCCTTTTGATTACCCATTGGAACACTTTGATTTTTCTCTTTTCCCTCCTGGAGAGAAAGCTGCTTTAAATCAATTAGATAATTTTATTGAAAAATTAGTTCAAGATTATTCAAAAAATCGCGATATACCTATAATAAATGGTACAAGCAGATTATCACCCTACCTGACGATTGGGGTACTATCACCACGTCAGTGTTTGTATTCCCTTTTAAAGAAATACCCACACGTTTTATATGGAGGTATAGGTTTTACTTGGCTTAATGAATTAATTTGGCGTGAATTTTATCGACATTTAATAGTAGCATTTCCGATGTTATGTAAACATCAACCATTTATCAAATGGACTAGTAAAATACATTGGAATAAAAATTTAATTTACTTTAACGCTTGGAAAGAAGGTAAAACAGGTTATCCAATTGTTGATGCTGGTATGCGTCAATTGAATAAATTAGGTTGGATGCATAATCGTTTACGTATGATTACTTCTAGTTTTTTAGTTAAAGATTTAATGATTGATTGGCAATGTGGTGAACGTTATTTCATGCAGAAATTAATTGATGGAAATCTAGCAGCTAATAATGGTGGTTGGCAGTGGATAGCTTCTACTGGAGCAAGTCATTTACCATATTTTCGTATTTTAAGTCCTATTGTACAAAGTAAAAAATTTGATAAACAAGGAATATTTATTAGACAATGGCTACCAGAATTAAAAGATGTGCCAAACAATGCGATTCATGAGCCACATATTTGGGCAAAAAAAAATAACAAGCATATAGATTATCCTAAACCAATTGTAGAACACAAAAATATACTTAAAAATATACGAAATAATTTTGAAAAAGCACGTAACAACGGTAATTGAAAATAATAGAGATATATTTATATGAATAATATCGAATTAGAAGAAATAGTAAATAAAAAATTAAATACTAATAATTTTAATGACTATATACCTAACGGATTGCAAGTTGAAGGACGTAATAAAATTAAAAATATTATTACTGGTGTTACTGCATGTCAGTTATTGATTAATGAAGCTATAAATATTAAAGCAGATGCAATAATAGTTCATCATGGTTTTTTTTGGAAAAATGAATTACCTTTTATTAAAGGTATAAAACGTCAGAGGTTACGTTCTTTATTAGAAAATAATATTAATCTTTATAGTTGGCATTTACCTCTTGATGCTCATCCTGATTTGGGTAATAATGTACAATTAGGACATATATTAAATATTAACATAAAAGGTAATATATTACCTTTAGTACTTTGGGGTGAGTTTAAAACTCCAATTAACGGTAGAGCGCTATTTAAAAAAATTGAAAAATATTTAGGTCGTACGCCACTGCATTGTAATGATAATGCCCCTGAATTCATTAAAAAAATAGCTTGGTCAACTGGTAAAGGTCAATGCTTTATTGATGAAGCTGCTCTATTTGGTGTAGATGCTTTTATAACTGGAGAAGTTTCAGAACAAACAATACATAGTGCTCGTGAACTAAAAATACATTTTTTTGCAATAGGACATCATGCTAGCGAGCGAGGTGGAGTTAAGGCATTAGGTGAATGGTTAGCATTAAATTATAAATTGAATATTACTTTTATTGATATATATAATCCAATTTAATTATAAAAGTAAAATCATTGATTAATAGATCAAAGAATATTAAATATACTAATATTTTCATTAATTAAGACTGAATAAATAATCAAAAAAGATTATAAAAAATTATAATTAAAGAGGTATTTAACCTCTTTAATATTTATATTTATACGATTAATTATTCTTTAATACTGATTTAAATTTACGTTCATTATAACCAGTATATAGTTGACGTGGACGAGCAATCTTCATTTCTTCGTCGTGCATTTCTTTCCAATGTGCTATCCAACCTACTGTACGTGCCACGGCAAATATCACTGTAAACATTGAAGAAGGAATACCCATTGCTTTTAAAATAATTCCAGAATAAAAATCAACATTTGGATATAATTTCCGTTCGATAAAATAAGCATCATTAAGAGCAATATGTTCTAGTTCCATTGCCACTTCTAATAAGTTATCTTTCATTCCTAATTCATTTAAAACTTCATGACAAGTTTCACGCATGACAGTAGCACGTGGATCATAATTTTTATAAATTCTATGACCAAATCCCATAAGACGAAATGAATCATTTTTATCTTTAGCACGTCGTACAAATTCTGGAATATGTTCTATTGTACTTATCTCTTCTAACATACGTAATGTAGCTTCATTGGCTCCACCATGTGCTGGTCCCCAAAGGGAAGCAATACCAGCTGCAATACAAGCAAAGGGATTTGCACCAGAAGATCCTGCAGTACGTACAGTAGATGTAGATGCATTCTGTTCATGATCAGCGTGCAAAATCAAAATACGATCCATGGCTCGCTCTAGGACACTATTTATTATATATTCTTCACAAGGAGTAGCAAACATCATATGTAGAAAATTTCCGGCATAAGAAAGAGTATTTTGCGGATATATAAAAGGTTGGCCAATCGAGTATTTGTAGCACATTGCAGCCATGGTTGGCATTTTTGATAGCAAACGAAAAGCAGCAATTTCACGATGTCTTTCAATGTTTACATCTAAAGAATCATGATAAAATGCTGCTAATGCTCCAGTTACACCACACATCACTGCCATAGGATGTGAATCTCGACGAAAGCCATGAAAAAGACGAGTAATTTGTTCATGAATCATAGTATGACGGGTAACAGCATTGCAAAAATCTTCGTACTGTTCTTGAGTAGGAACTTCATTATTTAATAAAATATAACAAACTTCAAGATAATTTGATTTAGTGGCTAGTTCAGAAATAGGGAAACCACGATGTAATAAAATTCCTTGTTGTCCATCTATAAAAGTTATTTTAGATTCACAAGATGCAGTAGAGGTAAAACCTGGATCAAAAGTAAATAACCCTTGAGATCCAAGAGTCCTTATATCAATAACATTTTGTCCCATCGTACCTTGCATGATATCAAGTTCAATAGAATTATCATTTTGTAGAATTAGTGTCACTTTTTTATTTACCATTTTTCGTCTCCATAGCACCTTTAATAGAAAAATGTTGGACACTATAATATCTTTCATATTACATAATATCACAATTTTTTAAAATTAATTTAAAAGCATTATTCATTTTCAATTGAAGTTTGACTTCAATAAGAAAAATTGAAGAAAAACACAATGTAATGTTTAACACATTTTAATATAATAACGAAATACATTTTCAATATTTTGTATGTTATTATTTATTAATATTTTTATTAAATTGTTAATAAACCTTTTTAAATTTCGAAATTACTTAATATCTATTTCTTTAAAAATTAGTCATTTATAATAAAAAATGTTAAAATAAATCCAAATACATAGAATATTAATTTAATTAAATTAATAATTTATTAATTGAATATTTATCTTTATTTAAAAAATTAAATATCATATTGTGGATACGATCATTGTTTTGTGTGAATTTTTACTAAAAACTATAGAGTCATTAATAATGAAAATTTAACATGCTTTATAAGTTAGTTTATGTTTTTAAGTATATTTTAATATTAATATATAAAAGTAATTAAAATTGATGATACATCTAATAAAAATAAAATGAGAACTTAATAAATTAAATAGTTTGAATTAAAATCTATGATTAGATTAATATATATCATGTGTATAATATATATTATAATTATAGAAAATCTTAACGGAAAAATTGTGAAAAAAAAAAGACCTGTTAATTTAGATCTTACGACCATTAAATTTCCTATTACTGCAATATCATCTATTCTTCACCGTTTATCAGGTATAATTATCTTTTTTACTATAGGATTTTTTTTCTGGTTATTGAATATTTCTCTTGCTTCTCCGGAAGGTTTTTCACAAGCAGAATTAATTATGAAAAATATTTCACTAAAAATATTACTTTGGTTTATTTTAACTATACTTCTGTATCATAGCATAAGTGGTATCCGTTTTATGATGATAGATTTTGGTTATATTCCAGAGACTTTAAAAGTAGGAATTCGTTCTTCTAAAATTGTTTTCATCATAACTATTTTACTCTCAATTGTAGTTGGAGTTCTTTTATGGTAATCCATGCTTCTGCTTTAGGACGAAATGGTATCCATGATTGGTTATTAGTTCGTGTTTCTGCAATAATAATGTTATTATATACAATCTATATCATTGGTTTTATTACAATAACAGACAAAATAACATATGAAATATGGTATAGTTTATTTTCATCATTTTTCACAAAATTTTTTACATTACTAACTTTAATTTCAATACTAATTCACGGTTGGATTGGAATATGGCAAGTATTAACAGATTATGTCAAAAAACTATCTATACGGTTATTATTACAGATAATAATTGTTATTGCGTTATTATCATACGTTATTTATGGAACTATTGTAATATGGAGTGTGTAAATGACTTTATTGATTAGAGAATTTGATGTCTTAGTAATCGGAGCTGGTGGTGCAGGTATGTATGCAGCACTACAAATTTCATTACTTGGAAAAAAATGTGCACTTTTATCTAAAGTTTTTCCAACTCGTTCGCATACCGTATCTGCACAAGGTGGTATTACTGTAGCACTTGGTAATACTCATCATGATAATTGGAAATGGCATATGTATGATACTATTAAAGGTTCTGACTACATTGGCGATCAACATGCAATAGAATATATGTGTAAAACAGGACCAGAAGTAATCATAGAATTAGAAAAAATGGGGCTACCATTTTCTCGTCTTAAAAATGGTCGTATATATCAACGTCCATTTGGCGGTCAATCAAAAAATTTTGGTGGTGAGCAGGCAGCACGAACTGCTGCTGCTGCAGATCGTACCGGTCATGCTTTACTTCATACATTATATCAGCAAAACTTAAAAAATAAAACCACTATCTTTTCAGAATTCTATGCACTAGATTTAGTAAAAAACGTAGATAATGCAATTGTAGGGTGTACTGCTATTTGTATTGAAAATGGTGAAAGTATTTATTTTAAGGCAAAAGCTACTGTTTTAGCAACTGGGGGTGCTGGACGTATTTATCAATCTACCACCAATGCACATATCAATACTGGAGATGGTATAGGGATGGCATTGCGTGCTGGTGTACCTGTACAAGATATGGAAATGTGGCAGTTCCATCCAACTGGTATAGCAGGTTCTGGTGTTCTCATAACTGAGGGTTGCCGTGGTGAAGGTGGATATTTATTAAATAAACATGGTGAACGTTTTATGGAACGATATGCCCCTAATTCTAAGGATCTTGCAAGTAGAGATGTTGTATCACGTTCTATGATGATTGAAATTCGAGAAGGACGTGGTTGTAATGGTCCATGGGGTTCACATCTTAAATTAAAACTTGATCATCTTGGTAGTGAAATATTGAAATCACGACTTCCAGGAATCCTAGAACTTGCTCGAACATTTGCTCATGTTGATCCTATTAAAGAACCTATTCCTGTTATTCCAACTTGTCATTACATGATGGGTGGTATTCCTACTAAACTTACTGGTCAAGTATTATGTATAAATTCACTTGGTGAAGATGAAGTAGTGTCTGGTTTATTTGCGGTAGGAGAAATTGCTTGTGTATCAGTACATGGTGCAAATCGTTTAGGTGGAAATTCATTATTAGATTTAGTAGTATTCGGCCGCGCAACTGGTTTATATTTAACTCAATATATTAAAGAACAAGGTTTTCAACGGGATGCTACTAAAAATGAAATTGAGTTAGCTATGAATCGATTGAACCGCTGGGAAAATAATATAACTGGAACCGGTGAAGATCCTGTTGAAATTCGTAATTTACTACAGCGGTGTATGCAGAATGCTTTTTCAGTCTTTCGTGAAGGTGATGTAATGATAAAAGGTTTTGAAGAATTAAAAATTATTCGTGAGCGATTAAAATATGCACGTTTAACAGATCGTTCAGTTAAATTTAATACTCATCGTATTGAATGTTTAGAGTTAGATAACTTAATGGAAACCGCTTATGCAACTGCATCTTCAGCTATTTTCCGTACTGAAAGCCGTGGTGCACATAGTCGTTTTGACTATCCAAACCGCGATGATGAAAATTGGCTTTGTCATAGTTTGTATGTTCCTCAAACAGCAACTATGACGCGCCGTCAAATCAATATGGAACCTAAATTACATACACCTTTTTTACCTAAAGTACGTATTTATTAATTGCTGGATATTTTATGAGACTAGTATTTTCTATATATCGTTATAATCCAGACGTTGATGACAAACCATATATGCAAGATCATAGTTTGGAAATTAAAGATAATTACGACATGATGTTATTAGATGCACTTATACTCCTAAAAGAAAAAGATCCAACTTTAACTTTCCGTCGTTCATGTCGTGAAGGTGTATGTGGTTCAGATGGTCTTAACATAAATGGAAAGAATGCTTTAGCTTGTATTACACCAGTATCTCAGTTACATAAAAATAAAAATAAAAAAATAATAATTCGTCCATTACCTGGGCTTCCAGTCGTTAAAGATCTAGTAGTTGATATGGAAATTTTTTATACTCAATATGAAAAAATTCAACCTTTTTTATTAAATAATGGTAAAAATCCCCCTGTTCGTGAATATTTACAAAGTCCAGAGGAACGAAAGTGCTTAGACGGTTTTTATGAATGTATTCTATGTGCTTGTTGTTCAACTGCATGTCCTTCATTTTGGTGGAATCCAGATAAATTTATAGGACCAGCTGGACTTTTAACAGCTTACCGGTTTTTAATAGATAGCCGTGATACTGAATTTAACGAGCGATTAAAAAATTTAGATGATTTTTTTAGTGTATTTCGCTGTCATAGTATTATGAATTGTACACAAGTTTGTCCTAAGGGTCTTAACCCAACACGCGCTATTAGTCATATTAAGTTAATGTTACTACAATATGGAGCATAAGATTACTATCTAAAACTAAAATAAATTATAAATGTTTTATTTTCAATAAATTAAAAAAGATAGTAATAATACTTACAAACGTTTTTTATTAGCTAATCTTAAATTAAAATCTGCAATAAATAACATTTTATGAAAATAACTTACTTAATACTTAAGGGATCACAATGCAGAACAGCGCGATGAAACCATGGTTAGACTCTTCCTGGCTGGCTAGCGCGAATCAATCTTACATAGAAAAACTCTATGAAGAGTTTTTAAGAGATCCTGACTCTGTCGATAAAATATGGTGTATAATATTCAAACAGTTACCTGTTACTGGAGTAGAGTTAGAACAATTCCATTCTAAAATTAGAGAACAGTTTCGTAGTTTAGCTAAAAAAGGCTTAATTCATTATAGTTCTAATATTCTTGATTCAGATATTAGTTACAAACAAGTAAAGGTATTGCAATTAATTAATGCATTTCGTTTTCAAGGTCATCAACATGCTCATCTTGATCCTCTTGATTTATGGAAACAAGAATCAGTACCAGATTTAAATTTGGATTATTATGAATTAACTGATGCCGATTGTCATAAAGTGTTTAACGTAGGTTCTTTTGCAATAGGCAAAAGTATTATGAAGTTATCTGACTTGTACTTTGCATTACAGCAAACTTATTGTGGTTCTATTGGAGCAGAGTACATGCATATCAACAATACAATAGAAAAACATTGGATTCAACAGCAGCTTGAATCAGGAATGAGCTATGTTTCTTTTAATCAAGAAGAGAAAAAAAATTTTCTCAAAGAGTTAACAGCAGCAGAAGGACTAGAGAAATATCTTGGAGTAAAATTTCCAGGTGCAAAACGTTTTTCATTAGAAGGCGGAGATGTATTAATTCCTATGCTCCGTGAAATCATTCGTTACGCAGGTAAAAGTGGAACACGTGAAATAGTTTTAGGTATGGCACATCGTGGTCGTCTTAATGTTTTGATTAATGTTATGGGAAAAAAACCTCAAGATTTATTTGATGAATTTTTAGGACAACATAAAGAATATCTTGGTACAGGTGATGTAAAATACCACATGGGATTCTCATCAGATATTGAAATCAAAAGTGGTTTAGTTCACTTAACTTTAGCATTTAATCCTTCTCATCTTGAAGTTATTAGCCCAGTAGTTATGGGTTCAGTGCGTGCGCGATTAGATCGTTTAATTGATAGATGTAGTAATAAAGTTTTACCTATTACTATTCATGGAGATGCTGCAGTAATTGGTCAAGGTGTAGTACAGGAAACATTAAATATGTCACAGACACGTGGATATGAAGTAGGTGGTACTGTGCGTATTATTATTAATAATCAGATTGGTTTTACAACTTCTAATCTAAAAGATGCACGTTCAACACCTTATTGTACTGATATAGGTAAGATGGTTATGGTACCAATCTTTCATGTCAATGCAGATGATATAGAAGCGGTAGTTTTTATTACTCGTTTAGCTGTGAATTATCGTAATATTTTTAAACGAGATGTTTTTATTGACCTTGTGTGTTATCGTCGTCATGGACATAATGAAGCAGATGAACCAACCGTAACTCAACCGATAATGTATCAAAAAATCAAAAACCATCCAACATCACGTGAAATTTATGCTAATAAATTACAAATTGAGGGTCTCATAACACTAGAAGATAATACCAACATGGTTAACTTGTATCGTAACTTATTAGATAAAGGTAATTGTGTCGTAACAGAATGGCGCCCCATGGATCTACATTCTTTTACATGGTCACCTTATCTTAATCATGAATGGGATGAAAGTTATCCAGCACGAGTTGCGTTAGACCATTTACAAAAATTAGCGCGGTGTATTAGTTATGTACCTAAAGAAGTTGAAATGCAATTACGTGTCGCCAAGATTTATAATGATCGTAAAGAAATGGCAGAAGGAAATAAGTTTTTTGATTGGGGAGGAGCAGAAAATCTTGCTTACGCTACTTTAATTAACGAAGGTATTTCTATCCGTTTATCCGGTGAGGACTCTGGGCGTGGTACTTTTTTTCATCGCCATGCAGTAATTCATAATCAAAAAAATGGTTCTATTTATATACCTCTTCATCATATTAATATTAATAATAATACTCAAGGTCAATTTAAAGTTTGGGATTCCGTATTATCAGAAGAAGCAGTACTTGCATTTGAATATGGTTATTCTATAACAGCACCTAGTATGCTAACAATTTGGGAAGCACAATTTGGTGATTTTGCTAATGGTGCACAAGTAGTTATTGATCAATTTATCAGTTCTGGTGAACAAAAGTGGGGTCGAATGTGTGGCCTAGTTATGCTATTACCACATGGTTATGAAGGTCAAGGACCAGAACACTCTTCGGCACGTTTAGAAAGATTTTTACAACTATGTGCTGAAAAGAATATGCAGGTATGCATACCTTCTACTCCATCTCAAATATATCATATATTACGTCGTCAAGTACTACGTGCCATGCGTCGACCTCTAGTCGTAATGTCACCAAAGTCATTATTACGTCATCCTTTAGCTATTTCTTCTTTACAAGATTTAGCAAATGGTAGTTTTCAACCTGTAATTAATGAGATTGATAACCTAGATCCAAAACAGATAAAACGCATTATATTTTGTTCTGGTAAAGTTTATTACGATCTATTACATCAACGCCGTAAGAATAAACAAAATGATGTAGCTATTATACGTATTGAGCAAATTTATCCTTTTCCGCATAAAGTAATACAAGAAATTTTAAAAAATTATTTTCACGTTAAAGATTTTATCTGGTGTCAAGAAGAACCACTAAATCAAGGTGCATGGTACTGTAGTCAACATCATTTCCGTGATGTAATACCACTTGGTGCATTATTACATCATATATGCCGTCCGGCTTCAGCTTCTCCTGCCGTAGGCTATATGTCTGTTCATAAACAACAACAGCAAAAGTTAGTTAATGACGCACTAAAACTTGGTTAATAAAAAGGACTAGAGATGAGTATCGTAGAAATTTTTGTTCCTGATTTACCTGAATCTGTAGCTGATGCAACAGTGATCACTTGGCATAAAAAACCTGGTGATTTTATAAATCGCGATGAAGTACTAGTTGAGCTTGAAACTGATAAAGTGATATTAGAAGTACCAGCACCACTTGAAGGAATCCTAGAAAATATTCTTGAAAAAGAAGGTGCTATAGTCAACTCTCATCAAATTTTAGGTTATTTAAAAAAAGAAAATAATGATGAAAATAAAACAACCAAAACACTATCAGATAATAAATCAACTTTAGTACAAGATAAAATAGTTTTAGATGAAAATAAAACAACCAAAACACTATCAGATAATAAATCAACTTTAGTACAAGATAAAATGGTTTTAAAAACAAAAAGTAATTATGATTTTAGTCCAGCTATACGTCGTTTAATTGCTGAAAAAGATATTGATATCAACCAAATCACAGGTATAGGTATTAGTGGTCATATTATACGTGATGATATCAATGAATTTTTAATAAAAAAAACAAAAAATGATCAAAATAACTCTATATCTTTATCAGATGAATTATTTCCTCAGAATATAGCGAATCGAAAAGAAAAACGAGTACCAATGACGCGATTAAGAAAACGCGTAGCTGAACGTTTATTAGAATCCAAGAATAGTACAGCAATATTGACTACTTTTAATGAAGTAAATATGAAACCAATAATAGATTTACGTAAAAGTTATGGTGAACTTTTTGAACAAATGCATGGCATACGTTTAGGGTTTATGTCATTTTATATTAAAATAGTAACAGAAGCATTAAAACGCTTTCCAGAAATTAATGCTTTTATCGATGGTGATGATGTAGTTTATCATAACTACTTTGATATTAGCATAGCTATATCTACACCACGTGGTTTAGTAACACCAGTATTAAAGAATGTAAATGCAATGAGTATGGCTGATATCGAAAATAAAATTAAAGAATTAGCTTTAAAAGGACGTAATGGTAAATTAACTGTAGAGGAATTAACTGGCGGTAATTTTACTATTACTAATGGTGGTATATTTGGTTCACTAATATCGACACCGATTATTAATCCACCACAGAGTGCTATTTTAGGTATGCATGCCATAAAAGATCGACCAATGGCAGTTAATGGAGAAATTGTTATATTGCCTATGATGTATTTAGCACTCTCTTATGATCATCGTTTGATTGATGGTCGAGAATCCGTAGGTTATTTAGTTGCCGTAAAAGAGATGTTAGAAGATCCAGTTCGTTTACTATTGAATGTTTAAATTAATAAAAATAAATTTTATATTAGGATTATAAAAATAGGTATAATATTATGAATTTACATGAGTACCAAGCAAAAAAAATATTTGCACGGTATGGCATACCAGTACCTATTGGCTATGTTTGTTCTACGCCTAATGAAGCAGAAGAAGCTATTTTAAAAATTGGAGTAGGTCCATGGGTAGTAAAATGTCAAGTACATGCTGGTGGACGTGGGAAAGCAAACGGTATAAAAGTAATTAATAGTAAAGAAGACATACGAGTTTTTGCTGAAAAATGGTTAGGTAACCGCTTAGTAACATACCAAACAGATAGAGATGGTAAATTAGTCAATCAACTTTTAGTGGAAAAATTTACATATATAGATCAAGAATTGTATATTAGTATAGTAATTGATCGTTCTATACATCGTGTAGTTTTAATTGCTTCTCCTGAAGGCGGGATAGAAATTGAAAAAGCTGCCAGAAATAATCCATCTTTGATTCATAAAATAATATTAGATCCTTTAATGGGCCCACAGTTATATCAAGGTCGAGAGTTAGCATTCGAAATGGGTTTATATGGTAAACAAATTAATCAATTTACTAATATTTTTATGGGTTTAGTAACTATGTTTTTAGAGCATGACTTAGAAATAGTTGAAATTAATCCTTTAGTAATTACAAAGCATGGTGATCTAATATGTCTCGATGGTAAAATATGTGTAGATAATAATAGTTTATTTCGTCAACAAGAATTGCGTGATATGCGCGATCTTAGTCAAGAAGATCCTCGTGAAGTACAAGCCATGCAATGGGAATTGAGCTATATAGCATTAGAAGGTAATATCGGCTGTATGGTTAATGGTGCTGGTTTAGCCATGGCTACAATGGATATTGTTAAACATTATGGTGGAAAACCTGCTAATTTTCTTGATGTTGGTGGAAGTGCAACTAAAGAAAGAGTTATCGAAGCTTTTAAGATTATTTTATCTGATCATGCTGTAAAAACAATATTTATTAATATTTTCGGTGGTATCGTACGCTGTGACTTGATTGCAGATGGAATTATAAGCGCAATCTCTGAGATAAATATTCATGTTCCAGTAATTGTACGTTTAGAAGGTAATAATGCTGATTTAGGAGCTAAGAAATTAGTATCTAGTGGTATGAATATAATTGCAGCAAAAAATCTAATAGATGCAACACAACATGCCATTTTTGCTGCAAAAGGTAATATATGATGTCTATATTAATAGATCAAAATACTCAAGTAATTTGTCAAGGTTTTACTGGATGCCATGGAACTTTTCATTCTAAACGAGCATTAGCTTATGGGACGAAACTAGTTGCTGGTGTTACTCCAGGTAAGGGTGGAAGTATCCATTTAGGGTTACCTGTATTTAATACTATGCAAGATGCAGTAAAAGAAACAGGTGCAACCACTACAGTAATTTATGTTCCAGCTCCGTTATGTAAAGATAGTATCTTAGAAGCGATTAATGCTGGTGTGAAGTTAATTATAACAATTACTGAAGGTATACCAACTTTAGATATGATCATAGTAAAGAGTAAAATTAATGAACTTGGTAATGTAAGAATGATTGGCCCTAATTGTCCTGGAATAATATCGCCTGGAAAATCTATGATTGGTATCATGCCAGGACATATTCATAAACCTGGTTGCATAGGAATTGTTTCTCGTTCAGGAACTTTAACGTATGAAGCAGTAAAGCAAACTACAGATATTGGCTATGGACAATCAACTTGTGTTGGAATTGGGGGTGATCCAATTTCAGGATCAAGCTTTATTGATATTCTAAAAATGTTTCAAAATGACTCACAAACTAAAGCAGTAGTAATGATTGGTGAAATTGGTGGCAATGCAGAAGAAGAAGCCGCTATGTTTATTAAACATTATATGACAAAACCCATAATAGCTTATATTGCTGGTATAACTGCACCAAAAGGTAAACGTATGGGACATGCAGGTGCTATTATTACTGATACTCAAGGTACAGCAGAAGAAAAAATTGCTTCTTTAGAATTAGCTGGTGTAAAGACTGTTCGTAGTTTAGCTAATATTGGAGAGGCAGTTAAATTAGTAATTGATGATAAAATTGATGATAAAATAGTTTATTCTTAATTATATATATTGTATTTGGTATATTTTATCTTTCATTAATTAAATAAATAATAAATATTATATATTTAACAATAAATAAATTGTTTTAATTTGTTGGTAATATACTGTAGTTTACATAAAAGGCATATCTTAGAAATGAATTGGTTGACGTTTTTATTTATTATTATCTAGTAAATTATTAAGGATTTAATGATTTTTTAACTTTCTATTATTTTATAATAAATATTTTTTATTATAAAAAATCATTATATTTATTAATATTAATTAATATTTGTATGAATATACAATGCAAGAAATATATTCTTTCAATTTATCTAATCTAGATTATTTATCTTCATTAAATAATTAAATAATTAAATAATTAAATAATCAAATAATTAAATATATTATTTTAATATCAATATAATATGATTACTCTAAATATTTAGAAAAAATCATTTTACCATAAAGAAATAAAAAAATCATAGAAATAGTGTTTAGTATTAATTTTTAATATAAAAATAACTATGGTTATAAATAAAATGTGTTTTTGTGGAGTATAAGCAGTGACTGAGATAAATGTTTTTAATTTATTTCTAAATACTAGTCTTTTCGTAAAAATTATAATTTTAATTTTAATTGGTTTTTCTATTATTTCTTGGGCCATTATTATTCATCGCACACGTATTCTTAATAGTGTAGTACGTAAAAATAAAGCGTTTGAAAATAAGTTTTGGGCTCATGATGAATTATCTTGTTTATATAAAGAAAGCCATAGAAGACGTGATGAACTAAATGGTTCTGAAAAAATTTTTTATAGAGGTTTTAAAGAATTTATCCGTTTGTATAGTGATAATCTTTATATGCCAAAAGTGGTAGTAGAAGGTGCTGAACGTGCTATGCGTATTTCTATAAATCTTGAGTTAAAATCAGTAGAAAATTATCTTTCTTTTCTTGGAATAGTAGCTTCTATTAGTCCTTATATTGGTCTATTCGGTACAGTTTGGGGTATTATACATTCCTTTATTGATATCGGTATACAAAAACAACAAGCTACCTTACAGATGGTAGCTCCAGGTATAGCAGAAGCATTAATTACTACTGCGGTAGGATTATTTGCAGCTATTCCTGCTGTTATAGCTCATAAAAGCTTAACTCAACTTATTAATAAATTAGAACAAGGATATGATAATTTTATGGAAGAATTTATGTCCATTTTATATCTTCAAGCTTTTTCTAAAAATAATAAAAAATAAGTGGAGTTTAAAATGCCTAAAATTCGTGTTCGTAGGCACAGTGATTCACAATCAGAAATTAATATTATTCCATTATTGGATGTTTTATTAGTTTTACTTCTTATTCTTATGATGACCTCACCTTTTATTACCACAAGTATAAAAGTGGATTTACCAAGCGTTAAAAATTCCAAAACTTTTTCTAAAGAAGATAAAAATATCCCAATTATTATTGAGGTGATAGGGGCAGCAAATTATAATTTAATAATAAATTACTCTCGAACGATCCATTTATCTCTAAAAGAAATAATAAATCAAGTAAAAAGAAATATTATAGCTAATCCTAAAACAGTATTTTTGATCGGCGGTAATAAGCAAGTATCTTACGATGAAATTATTAAAGTTATTATTTTATTACGTCAAGTTGGTGTTAAATCTGTTGGTTTGATGACTAAATCAATTTAAAGCATAATTATAGCGGAGAATGTTAAAATGTCTCAAATCATTAAACAAAAAAATGGAATTAAAAATGCTATAATTATTTCTATATTTTTTCATATAATACTAATTATCTTGTTAACTTGGAGTACATTTAGCAAAAAAAATATATTAAATGAAAGAAATAGGGATAGTATTGATGCAGTAAGTATTGATATTAGTTCACTAGACAATAAGTATTATTTTCATCAAAAACAAAAAAAAAACAATAATATAATTAAAAAACAAAATCTTAATTTTATTACTAAATCTATTATTGATGCTAAAATAAATAAAGAAAAGAAAGTAACAAAAGTAAATAAAGAAGTTGCTATAACATCTAAATCTATTATTGATGCTAAAATAAATAAAGAAAAGAAAGTAACAAAAGTAAATAAAGAAGTTGCTATAACATCTAAATCTATTATTGATGCTAAAATAAATAAAGAAAAGAAAGTAACAAAAGTAAATAAAGAAGTTGCTATAACATCTAAATCTATTATTGATGCTAAAATAAATAAAGAAAAGAAAGTAACAAAAGTAAATAAAGAAGTTGCTATAACATCTAAATCTATTATTGATGCTAATAAAAAGAAAAATTTTTCTTTTAAACAAGAAAAGAATAAAAAAACTGTTAATGATTTAATACATGAATTATCTTCAAGTAAAGACATATTAAAAGATATATATAATGATAAAAAATATTCTAATATATCAATAGAAATCAATACTTATCTTAGAGAAATAACTAAAGCTATTCAAGAACATTTCTACGATTCAGATCTATATCGTGGAAAAAGTTGTAATTTACGTATTCAAATATCGCCAGATGGATTGCTAATCAATATAAAATCAGAAAGAGGAAATATAGCATTATGTCAGGCGGCTATTACAGCGGCTAAGCAAGCACAAATTCCAAAACCACCATCTATAGCAATATATAAAATTTTTAAAAATATTCAAATACATTTTGAACCAAAATCAACCGTAACCAAACTATTAAAATAGTTAATTAGAAATATTCCTATAACTATTAATATTAATAAAGATTAATGTACTTTAAAATATTTAAAATACATCAATTTTTATTATTAACAAGGGAAAAAATGAAAAAAATAATTAGTTTAACTGTAATTTTTTTTATATTTATATGGTCAGAAATATTACAAGCAGATGTTTATATTAAAATCACAAAAGGTGTAGATATTGCACGTCCAATTGGAATATTTTTATTACAATGGGAAAGTTCTGGTATGCCGCCAGAAAACTTCGTTGAAATTGTAACAGCTGATTTGCGTAATAGCGGAAAATTTGATCCATTAAATGCTTCTTCCTTACCACAACAATTAGATAATTTAGAAAAAATACAGCCATCTTATTGGAAAAAGTTAGGTATAGATACAGTAGTTATAGGTAAATTAATACTTAATGTAGATGGAAGTTATCAAGTTTCTTATCAACTAATAGATACTAGTAATTCATTGAATAATGTGTTAGCTCAAAATTCTTTTAAAGTAACTAAACAATGGTTACGGTATGCCATTCATAATGTTAGTAATGAAATATTTGAAAAATTAATAGGTATTAAAGGAGCTTTTTGTACGCGAATTGCATATGTGGTTAAAAATAGTAATAAAGACCAAATACCATATGAGTTACGAATAGCTGATTATGATGGTTATAACCAGTTTGTAGTATATCATTCAATGCAACCGATTATGTCACCAGCTTGGTCTTCTGATGGAACTAAACTGGCATATGTTACATTTGAAAGCGGAAAATCTGCATTGGTTATCCAAACTTTAGCTAATGGAAATATCCGACAGATTGCTTCTTATCCATGTCATAATGGAGCACCATCTTTCTCACCAGATGGTTCTAAATTAGCATTCGTTCTATCAAAAACTGGTAGTTTAAATTTATATGTTATGGATATAAATTCAGAACAGATTATTCAGATAACTGATGATCGATTCAATAATACAGAACCTACATGGTTTCCTGATAATCAAACACTAGCTTATACTTCTGATCAATCTGGATCACCACAGATTTATAAGATTAATATTCATGGAGGTATGCCAAAACGTATTAGCTGGAATGGTTCTAGAAATCAGAATGCAGATATATCTTTTGATGGTAAAATGCTAATAATGATCACTAATGTTAATGGTATTCAACATGTGGCTAAACAAGATATGGAAACTGGAGTAGTGCAAATTTTAACAAGTACTTTTTTAGATGAAACACCTAGTATTGCTCCTAATGGAACAATGATTATATATAGCTCTATTGAAGGAATGGGATCTATATTACAGTTAGTATCAAGTAATGGTCATTTTAAAGCAAGTCTTCCAGCAAGCAATGGGCAAGTAAAATTTCCAGCTTGGTCACCGTATCTATGATTTTTTTATATAGAAAGAGTAAATAAAATACATTTATTTTATAAATAAAAAGGATAATTTAATGAAATCAAATAAATTTATGGTATGGTTAATATTATTTAGTATAGTTACTATAGTTTCTGCATGTAGCTCTGATAAAAAAAATAAGTATAATCAGAGTAGTCATATTATTACAAAAAATAATAATAAGAATGTTTCTAATGTTCACCATTTTTTAGACGAACAAGTACGTTTACACATGCAAAATAATAATACCATTTATTTTGATACCAATAAGTATGATGTAAAACCTGATTATTTTCAAATGTTAGAACAACACGTAACTTTTTTACATGCTCACCCATCTTATAAAGTAACAATCGAAGGACACACAGATGAACGTGGAACACCAGAGTATAACATTGCTTTAGGTGAAAGACGTGCTAATGCCATTAAAATATATCTTGAAAGTAAGGGTATACTATCTGAACAAATATTTATAGTATCTTATGGTAAAGAAAAACCTATTGTATTAGGTCATAATGAAATGGCTTATACTAAAAACCGTCGAGCTATATTAATATACTAATGAGGGTAAAATGATTTATAAACTTATAATTGATGTATTAAGATTTTTACTGTTTAGTAGTATAATGATTACATGGAATGTAACTGCTCAAATTTCAAGTAATTATTTTGAATCAACGTCACTTGAAAGTCGAATTACTATTCTTGAAAGGATATC
The DNA here is from genome assembly GCF_009829985.1 of Pantoea sp. Aalb. Classification (NCBI taxonomy): domain Bacteria; kingdom Pseudomonadati; phylum Pseudomonadota; class Gammaproteobacteria; order Enterobacterales; family Erwiniaceae; genus Pantoea; species Pantoea sp. Aalb. The sequence goes on along the minus strand of NZ_SZZU01000001.1, from coordinate 511,355 downwards.
TAATGCTCAAGCTCAACTTTTACAGAAATTACAACAGCAAATTCTTTATAATCAACATGATATTGATTTGCTAAGAGGTCAAATTCAACAAAATGATTTTAATTTAAATCAAAAAATTAATAGTCAAAAACAATATGATCAAAGAACAGGTGATTTATTTATATCTAAGATAATGGATAATTCAGATATAGAATATAATAATGCTATTGCATTAATTATAGACAAAAAAAAATATGAACTAGCAGCTAATGCACTACAAGAATGGATAATAAAATATCCTAGCTCTTCTTATCAACCAAATGCTAATTATTGGCTTGGGCAATTATTTTATAACAAAGGTCAAAAAGAAAATTCAGCTTATTACTTTGCTAATGTAGTAAAAAAATATCCCAAATCAATTAAAGCATCAGAATCTCTATTAAAAATTGGTCTAATTATGCAAGAAAAAAAAGAATTAATAAAAGCCAAAGCAGTTTATAAGCAAATAATTAAAAATTTTCCTGATACCAATTCTGCTAAACAAGCTAGAAAATATCTTTCTCAATTATAAATAATAAATGAGAAAGTGGAGCTAAGTTATTTAACTTAGTATTCAAATCACTAACATCAATTTAAAATATTAAATTTTGTAATACTACTATATTATTTTGTAATATGATTTGGTTTTCTTATATAACATATTTTACTTACTTTAAAATATTTTATTGATATGATACCAAATCATAATAATTTTCATATAGTATATATGATATATATGTCTATTAAATAACAAATAATTCATTTTATATAAAAAAACTATTTTAAAATTAATAAATCTTTACGATTGATTTAATTAAATAATTAATATCATTTATGTTTTAATTGAATAATTACATCTAACTAAGAGATAAAAATGTTTATTTTTAAAATAATTTTATTGTATGTTTTTTTATTGATATTTTAATTTGTTAATTAATATTTATAGTATATTAAAATCAATAAAATTAGTTATATTTATTGGTAGAATAAAGATTCTTTACATATTAATAAAATTACAGTATGAGTAATTTTTATTGTTTTACTTAAAATATAAACAATTTTGTTATTAACATTATATTTTTTATATTGTTTTTTAAATAAAAATGAGAACTAGGTAATGAGTTTGATATTCAATTCTGAAATCATAAATTATTCTTTCCCTCCAAAACCAGATAATCTTAGCCAAGATGAAAAAATATATTGGAAAATAAAAATAAAAAATTTATTAAAAGAAAAAAATGCTGTTATAGTAGCTCATTATTATACTAATCCTGATGTTCAAGCATTAGCGGAAGAAACAGGTGGCTGCGTAGCTGATTCGTTAGAGATGGCTCGTTTTGGAAATTCTCATTCTGCTTTAACTTTAATGGTTGCAGGAGTACGGTTTATGGGAGAAACTGCAAAGATTCTTAATCCAAAAAAAACTGTATTAATGCCTACCTTACAGGCGGAATGTTCTTTAGATATAAGTTGTCCAATTGATAAATTTCATAGTTTTTGCAATGATCATCCAGATCGTACTATAGTAGTTTATGCTAATACATCTGTAGCTGTTAAGGCTAATGCAGATTGGGTTGTAACTTCAAGCATTGCTATAGAAGTCATTTCATATCTTCACAGTATTGGAAAAAAAATCATTTGGGCTCCAGATAGACATCTTGGTCGTTATATTACTCAAAAAACTGGTGCAGATATACTCTGTTGGAATGGTACTTGTATAGTACATGAGGAATTTAAGACTCAAGGTTTAAAACATATGAAAATACTTTATCCTAATGCAGCAGTATTAGTACATCCAGAATCACCACAAAGTATAGTCGAACTTGCTGATGTAATAGGATCTACTAGCCAATTGATTAAAGCTGCATATTCTTTACCAAATAAGCAAATGATAGTTGCTACAGATCGTGGAATTTTTTATAAAATGCAACAAGCTGTTCCAGATAAAGAATTAATTGAAGCACCTACTGCTGGTGTAGGAGCTACTTGTCGTAGTTGCGCACATTGTCCTTGGATGGCAATAAATAGCTTACAATCTATTGCAAATGGATTAGAATATGGAGGTAATGCTCATGAAATTTGTCTTGATCCAAAAACAAGTCAAGATGCTTTAATACCATTAAAGCGTATGTTATCGTTTGCATCTAAAATAAAAAATAATTTTAAATAAAATATTTAATTAGTATTAACTTTTGCTATGTAAATAAAAAAAATAATTATCATGTATAATTTAAATATAAAATATAAAATATAAAATATAAAATATAAAATATAAAATATAAAAATATTATAAAATTTCATTTTTTATTAAAAATATTTAAAATCAAGAACTGAACAAGTTAATAAAAAAATAAATTCCATCTAGTAAGAATTAATATTCTTAATGTTAATTAAAATTAACTGATAACTAATATTTACATATTTATTACTAAAAAACTTTATTATCAGCTATTTAATATATTAAATAATATTATATTAATTCGTATTATTTAAATAATAGTGTCTAATTGGTTTAGAATCATAATTTAATTCATAAATTAATGGAATACCATTTGGTATGTTGAGTTCAATAATTTTATTATCATCTATATTATCTAGGTATTTTATTAATGCACGTAGTGAGTTGCCATGTGCTACAATAATTATTTTATTTCCTTTTTTTATACGTGGTAGAATATTATTCTTCCAGAATGGAATTACACGTTCAATGGTTAATGCTAGACTTTCAGTAGTAGGTAATTGATCGTAATCTAAAGATTGATAACGAATATCATGTCCAGGGAAACGTTCATCAGTACGATTTAATGCTGGTGGTTTATTAATAAAACCTCGACGCCATTTTTTAACTTGTTCTTTACCATATTTAGCTATAGTTTCGTTTTTATTTAATCCTTGAAGTGCACCATAATGACGCTCATTAAGATGCCATGTTTTCTCAACAGATAGCCAAGATTGATTTAACTCATCTAATACTTTCCATAAAGTATGTATCGCACGTTTTAACATAGAAGTATATGCATAATCAAAGGTGAATCCGTGTTCATTTAAAATCAAACCAGCTAATTTAGCTTCATTTTTTCCATTATCAGATAGATCTATATCATGCCAACCAGTAAAACGGTTTTCTTTATTCCACTGGCTTTCGCCATGTCTTATAAGAACTAGTTTATTAAATATCATATATTTTTTCCCTTTATTTTTATTCGAAATACATATACATATATTGATTAAGTCTTTAGCTTAGGTGGTATTATATATTTTTAAATAATATTAAAAATTCTTTTAATTAAAAGTAAAAGATTTATTTTTTTATATCCAGTTAATAAGAATATGAATTCAATGCGAATATATTGATATTGTATATTTTATTATATATTGATTTAGTTACGTATTTCATAGTTACTTTATGATGGATATAATATAAATGACTAAATTTATTTTTATATCATTATTACTACTTACTTTAAAATATTAATTATATTACTAAAATAATTTTATAATTGTATTTTACATACAAAACAAGAATAATTTAGCATATATAATTAATAATTTTAAATAGTTAGAAAAATAAGATGAAGAAATATATTTTTATTAGTAGTATGAATATGAAATGACTTTAATTTAATTATAATAAATAAGATAACTAAATATTTATTCATTATTTGATTAATTTATAAATTTAAAAAAAAAAGCATATGAAACAAATTGTATATGTTGCTAGTCCTATAAGTCAGCAAATTCACGTATGGCTATTAAAAAAAAATGGAGAATTAATATTATTACAAATATTAGATGTTGACGGTCAGGTGCAACCAATGGTCGTACATCCGAAAAAGAATATTCTTTATATAGGTATTCGTCCAATTTTTCGTATCTTATCTTATTATATCAATATTGATGGCACACTTAGACTATCTAGTGAAGTTAGATTACCAGGTAGCCCAACACATATTTCTACTGATCGTTTAGGAAATTATTTATTTTGTGCTTCTTATAACAGTTCTTGCATTAGTATGAATCCTATTAATAATGTAGGCAAATTAACTAAACCAAGTCAGATTATCAATGATTTAGAAGGATGTCATTCAGTAAATATTGATCTAAATAATAAAATATTATTTGTGCCTGTATTAAAACAAGATCGTATTTGTTTATTTGAATTGAATTATAGCGGTAAGTTATTACCATATAAACAGTCACAAGTTAATACTGCTAAAGGTGCTGGACCTCGTTGTATAGTATTTCATCCAAACAATAAATATGCTTATTCAGTTAATGAATTAAATAGTACCGTTGACGTTTGGATTTTAAATAATGATCAATATCAAGTTGAATGTTTGCAAACCGTAGATATAATGCCTAGGAATTTTTTTGGAAAACGATGGGCTGCAGATATTCATATTACTTCTGATGGACGTTTTCTTTATACATGTGATCGTACTAGTAATATACTTAGTGTATTTAAAGTCAATAATAATGGTGATACATTAACAATTCAAGGCTTTCAATCTACTGAAATACAACCACGTGGTTTTAATATTGACTATAATGGACATTATTTATTATCAGCAGGACAAAAATCTGATCATATCACAGTATATAAAATTCAAAAAAATGGATTACTTATTCCATTAGAACGGTATACAGTAGGAAAAGGTCCAATGTGGATTACTATTCATCAATTAAATTAAAAATCATTTTTTAAAAGAAAATAAATATATTTATTACCTATAGTTATGTTAATAAATATTCTTATATAAGAACAAATCCGTGATATCATTATTTTATAATACTATCAAATAAAATACAAAGAAATTAATTTGTTATTATTTTTATATCATTATTATTTCTATCATACAAACAAAAGAGATGAGTAATTATATTTAAAAGGTTTTCAGTTGGATTACTTTTTTAGTATAAATTTTTATTTTAATTGGATAATTATTGAATAAATTACAGTGATATTAAATTAGCACAAGCACATTGATTACTTTAAGAAGTTAGATTATCAATACTATATAACTATTATCAATACTATATAACTAATAGATACTATAGTTTTTATTTAAAAATATTACTTAAACATATAGAACATATATTGCTTTTAGATAAAATTATTTATTTTTAATAAATTATAGTATATATCGTACTTTACCGAAATGGTTATTTTTTTATGTACTTGATCTTTTTTTTTAAAATACTAATATTTAATTATATTAAATTATTTTATTTTTAATCATTTATTTTAAATAACTTGATTTTAATCAGTACTATAAATGGATTGATATGGATTGATTATGAGTAAAGTTTTTAAACTGAGATCAACTTTTAAACCTTCAGGTGATCAACCAAAAGCTATTAAAAGCTTAAAAAAAGGAATAAGGTATGGTCTTGCACATCAAACGCTATTAGGAGTAACTGGTTCTGGAAAAACTTTTACTATAGCTAATGTGATAGCTGAATTAAATAGACCAGCAATGATTTTAGCACCAAATAAAACGCTAGCTGCACAATTATATGGTGAAATGAAAGATTTTTTCCCAGAAAATGCCATAGAATTTTTTGTCTCTTATTATGATTATTACCAACCTGAGGCTTATATACCAAGTTCTGATACTTTTATTGAAAAAGATGCTTCTATAAATAACTATATTGATCAAATGCGTTTATCAGCTACTAAAGCAATATTAGAACGTCGTGATGTAATTATTGTAGCATCAGTATCAGCCATCTATGGTATAGGTGATCCTGTTTCATATTTGAAAATGATTCTTCACTTAACGCGTGGTATGATTATAGATCAGCGTAATATTATAAATCGTTTAATTGAATTACAATACATCCGAAGTAATAAAATATTTCAACGAGGTTCATTTCGGGTACGAGGAGAGATTATTGATATTTTTCCAGCTGAATCAAGCAAAATTGCATTACGTATTGAATTATTTGATCAAGAGATAGAACAGCTTTCATTATTTGATCCTTTAACGGCAGAAGTACATAGTATCATACAACGTTTTACAATTTATCCTAAAAATCATTATGTTACGCCACATATACAACTTTTACAAGCGATTGCTGATATCAAAGATGAACTAAATAATTACCGTAAAATTTTACTAAAAAATAATAAATTAATAGAAGCACAACGTATAACTCAGCGTACACAATTTGACTTAGAAATGTTAAATGAATTAGGTTACTGTTCAGGTATAGAAAATTATTCTCACTATATATCAGGACGAGATTTGAAAAAACCTCCACCAACTTTGTTTGACTACTTACCTTCTGATGGATTATTAATAATTGATGAATCACACATCACTATTCCACAAATTAAAGCAATGTATCGGGGCGATCGTGTACGTAAAGAAACTTTAATAGAGTATGGATTCCGATTACCATCAGCGTTAAGTAATCGACCATTAAGTTTTGAAGAGTTTGAAGAGGTAGCACCACAAACTATATACATTTCAGCTACACCTAGTAATTATGAACTAGAAAAATCAGGTAATGATGTAATAGAACAATTATTACGTCCAACTGGATTACTTGATCCTATATTAGAGGTTCGTCCAATTTTAACACAAATAGATGATTTATTATCTGAAATTGAAAAAAGAGTTCAGTTAAATGAGCGTATTTTAGTTACTACCCTTACTAAACGTATGGCAGAAAACTTAACTGAATATTTTGAAGAATATAATCAAAAGGTTCGTTATTTACATTCGGAAATCGATACATTAGAACGTATGGAAATTATTCGTGACTTTCGTTTAGGTACATTTGATGTTTTAATTGGTGTTAACCTTTTACGTGAAGGCTTAGATATACCAGAAGTATCTTTAGTGGCAATTTTAGATGCAGATAAAGAAGGATTTCTACGTTCTGAATGTGCTTTAATTCAAACTATTGGTCGTGCTGCTCGTCATTTACATGGTAAAGCTATTCTCTATGCCGATAAAATTACCCATTCAATAGCATGTACTATCAAAGAAACCGAAAGACGCCGGAAAAAACAAGAGTTTTATAATCAAAAGCATTGCATCATACCACAAGGACTAAATAAGAAAATTATAGATATTCTTGAATATAATAAAAAAAATAAAATTAATAATAAAAAAAATATATTAAATACATTTTAAAAAATAAAAAATGTTTTATTATTGAATCCACAAGAACTAGAAAAAAAAATTAATGAAATGGAATATAATATGAAACAACATGCACAAAATTTAGAATTTAAAGAAGCAATAAGTATTCGTGAACAGTTGAAAACATTACGTAAATATTTATAAAGATTATTATATAGTTAAATAAACTTTTTAAAAAATATAGGTAGATGAAAAATTATTAAAAAACATTATATTTATTTTAAGATATTGAGATTGTATTAAAAATTGAGTAATATTTTTTTATATAAAATGTTTTATAGACACTAATAAGAAATTTAATTACTATTTTCTACCGACTATTATTTTTATTGCATATTTATTTTTTAATTCATAAAAATTTAAATATTAAAAATCTTAATATAAGATATATTTATAGTTATAATTTGGGAATAAAAAATAAATAAGTAGCGTATTGATCTTATCATACCATTCGTGTAGTCCTAACAATAGAAACTCATCTCTAAAAAATACATAGATATATTTCTAACTTAATAATTATGTATGTTATGAAAAAGTTAAATTTTGAGTTTTATTTTTTTGTTTCTTACTATTTAAAATATATTGTAATATTATTTGGAAAGTATTGTATATGATAAAAATTTTATTTTTTGCTCAAGTACGTGAATTAATTGGTATTAGCTCTTTAGAAGTAGAATCAACATATGAAAATATTATCGCTTTACGTGATGAACTTGCTAAAAAAAATATTCGTTGGGAATTAGCATTAGAATCTAATAAATTATTGACAGCAGTTAATCATATTCTAGTACCGATGAGTCATCCTCTAAAATCAGGAGATGAGGTTGCATTTTTCCCACCAGTTACAGGAGGATAAAATGAAATATCGCACTCGTATTTTAGTCGAGGATAAACCTTTTAATGTTGCACATGAACATAAAATGTTATCTTATTATGATATAGAAGGCGTAATAGTTACTTTTGTTGGTAAAGTACGCAATCATAATTTAGGTAAAAAAGTTTTAACATTAACTTTAGAGCATTATCCTGGCATGACAGAAAAAATTTTAACTAATATTGTTAGTGATGCATGTAATCGGTGGATGCTACAGAAAGTAACAGTTATTCATCGGTTTGGAGTACTTTTCCCAGGTGATGAAATTATGTTTGTTGGTGTTAGTAGTGCTCACCGTAATAATGCTTTTAAAGCCTCTGAATTTATTATAGATTTTTTAAAAACTAGTGTTCCTTTTTGGAAAAAAGAAAGGACTAATGATGGTGATTATTGGGTGAATATTTGTGATAGTGATTATCGAGCAGTAGAAAAATGGAAGAAATGTTATTAATTTTTGAAAGAATAAAAAAATTTATAATAGATAAAATATTATAAAAATTAAGTATTTCAATATTGTTAATGAATCTGAGTATTTTATTATTTAAATGTTTTAATAATTTAAATACAAAGATCTAAACATTTTATTTACTATTTTATTGAATCTAAAGTCTAATTTTATTAGAAAAATTATTTTTTAATTTTATTAAAAATTTTTTTAAATTAAGTAAGGATATCGAAGTTGCCTATAAGTATGTATTAGATGTTTTATTTAAAATAAATATACACTAATAAGTAAAATTATATTGCATGTATAATTATATGAGGAGTATTTAATCTTTTTTTAAAAAAAATTATGAATAAATCTTATATATATCTAAAATATTTGGTTATTTTATTTAAAAACATAAATTTAAGTATAAATATACTAAAATAATTTTGTTATTATAAATAATATTATTTTTATAATTTACTGGATTGATTTAAGAGTATATTAATATATTAATTTTAAGATTTATATTATGTATTTTATAAATATTAGTTCTATAAACTTAAAATTTAAAAATTAATCACGATATTATTATGAATAATAGATAGATGTAAAGCAATAGATTCATGAACAGAATTTATATATTTAATCAATTAATTAGCAAATAATTTAAAGAATTTTATACTGTTTATCATATAAATAATTTTTATTATTGGATCATAAGATGATTATTATTTGCCGAATATAATATTGTTATATATTGTGAATAATACCTTAACAATGACTTATAAAATTACAGCACGTTAAAGCTTTTAACTTTTAAAGAGGTATATTATGGAACGATATTTCCGCAATAATTCAATTGAACAGCAAGTATCAGCTCATTTACAAACTTATATGGCACAAGTTTATGGCTGGATGACTTGCGGTTTATTACTTACTTCCTTTGTATCATGGTTATCTTGGCATTCACCTGCATTGATGACTATGATATTTGCTAATCGTAGTATTTGTTTTGGTTTAATTATTTTACAATTAGCAGTAGTTTTTTTGTTATCCAGTATGGTAGATCGTCTAAGCGGAGCAGTTGCTACTAGCTTATTTATGTTTTATTCAACTCTTACTGGTTTAACAATTTCTAGTATTTTTCTTGTTTATACTGTTGTATCTATTAGTAGTACTTTTTTTGTTACCGCAACTATGTTTGGTTCTGTGAGTCTTTATGGTTATATTACAAAAAACGATCTAAGCCGTTTTAGTAGTTTATTATTTATGGCTCTTATTGGAGTGTTAATTGCATCACTTGTCAATTTCTGGTTAAAAAGTTCATTATTAACATGGATTTTAAATTATGTTGGAGTTATTGTTTTTGTATGTTTAACAGCTTATGATACACAAAAGCTTAAAATAATGGGTCAAAATATTAACTTAAATGATAAAGAAAGTATGCGTCGTTTTTCTATTATGGGTGCATTGACATTATATTTAGATTTTATTAATTTATTTTTAATGTTGTTAAAATTTTTTGGTAATCGTCGTTAATTTTTTAAAGCAACAAGTTTTTTTGAAAGTATTATGATGTTAATGTATTTTACTTTTGTTACTGGACGATCCTATGATCGTCCTTTTTGATGTTTATTTTTAGTTAATTAATAAATTCAATATTAACTTGATAGATATTTAAATTATGATAAATTCTACATATTTAATTAATTTTAAATAATTATATTTATTGACATGAAAAATATAGTATAAATAATAAACAGATTATTTTTTCGTTTTTTAAAATCATTATATTATTAGGAGCTATATCTTTAATAAAAAACTAACTTAATTTTAATGATTAATTTTTATAGGAATACCACTACGGTATTGTATAGCAGCATTTAGTAAATCCTTATTTACACTAGCATCTAATATGATTTTTGTTACTGCTAATGGAAAATTAATTGGAACTATTTCATTTGATTTAAATTGTTTTTCAGTTTTTGATAATGGATTATGTACTTCAATATAACGGGTACCATCCGGCTCTACAGTAGCTTTTACTGGTTGATCTATGAAACGTACACGCGTACCAACTTTTACATTATTAAATAGCCATCTTATATCTTCTGTTCGTAATCTTATACAACCGTGGCTTACACGAAGACCAATCCCAAAATTAGCATTAGTACCATGAATAGCATATAAACGCCCAATATAAAGAGCATATAACCCCATAGGGTTGTCTGGTCCAGCTGGAAAAATATTAGGAAGGCTTTCACCCCGCGCAGCATATTCTAAATGCATCTCTTTAGTAGGAGTCCAAGTAGGATATGCTTTTTTACGTTTAATCTCTGTTATCCAATGTAAAGGAGTATTTTTTTTTGGTTCACCAATACCTATAGGTAAAACAACAACAGTTTTAGTACTTTTTCTATAATAATAAAGTCGCATTTCTGAACTATTAATTACTATATCTTCTCTTGGTGCTTCTGGTAGTATTAGTTGATGTGGAATGATTATTTTACTTCCCGGTTTTGGTAAATAGATATCAATTCCTGGATTAGCTTCTAATATATTACTAATACCCATTTGATAATGAGCTGCAAATTCTTCTAAAGATAATTTACTATTTTTAGGTACAATAATTTCAATGTTTTTACCAACTAACCTACTATTAATTGAAGGAAGTGGATAAACTACTGCAAAAGTAGATTTATGAAAGCCGGTAATTAAGAGAGCAGATAAAACTAAAACAAAAATACTCTTTTTCATTACTAATTAATAGATATTATATAACACTATACTTAATATATTTGTTAAGTAACAAATATATTGTCTCTATTGTTTACTACTATAATTATAGACATAATAAATATCACTAATCCAATTTATTAAAAAAATTATTAAATATTGTTACTAATGAGCTTTTTATTTTAAGATAACATTATTGATATTTACTAATGTAAATTACTAATATTAAAATATTTTTATAAAAAAAATCAGATTTCACAAAATAAAAAATAATAATTTTTTTATTTTAAATAATAGTATTTTTGACATAAAATTTTTACGTTTTTTAAACCATATGTACTTTATGATAATAGGTAAATTAGTGATTTTTTGTATTTTACAATATAATAAGAAATACAGGGAATTTCATTCCTTATAAAAACTATATTTTTTTACCTTCCTTGTAAAGGAAGATATTTATTTTTTAAAAATAAAATTCATAGATGGTAATTAATATTTTTTTAAAATAAATAACTATTATTATAGTAGATATCTTTATTTTGTTTTTTATACATATCAAAATCAAAAATAATGATTCTTTATATTAAAGAATTACATTCTATTTAAATAATTAAGGTAATAAATTTCGTAAAAATATATTTAAATATTAATTAGTATTTTACTTATACTTTACACATATATGAAAAATATTACATAAATAAATTGTTAATTCCTATATTTATTAATATTAAAAAATTAATCTATTAATTTGTTTTATGGCGATTCCAATAATATATGATATATATTACAAGAAAAGAAATTAATACTAAATAAATTAATAGTTTTAGATGTTTATTGAGGTTATGTAACCATATTGTAATTATCTCTCCTGCAAAATAACCTAATGTTACAAAAATAACTGACCAAAGTGCTGCTCCTATAATATTCAAAATAAAAAAACGTATTGGATTAAGACGACTTATACCAATAATAATTGGACCGATAATTCGAAAACCATACATGAAACGTACACTAATAACAAATAAACTAGGCCATTTCTTAATAAGCTGATCAACTTTATTAATTGTTTGTTTATACTTATTGAAACGTTTTAAGATATTTGTACCGAGATAATAACCGATGTAGAATAATGCTTGATCTCCAATAATACCACCAATCATGGTAGTTAAAACAACGCCGTTAAATTTTAGTAAACCTTCATGCACTGCTATCCCACCTAATAAAGTAAAGGTTTCTCCTTCACTTATACATCCAATTAATAAAGCTAAATATCCATATTGGCTGATTAATTCCTTAATATCAAACTGCAAATTATTCTCTCCAATGATAAATTTATATATAGGTTTATATACTATTAATTTTTATTTCTATACTTAGAAAAAGACATCAATAGATTATAATTAAAAATAAAACATCTATCTTTATAAAAGATTAAAATTTTAATATTTATTCATATAGGAGTTCTTTTATGTATCATTTTTGGAAGCTGTTAGCACATCCTCATCAAGAAATGCATAGGATAAATCAAAAAAATGAAAGTTTAATATACCATTATACCCATCATATTTTATTAATGGCAGCTATACCTGTTATATTTACTTTTATTGGGACTACACAAATCGGATGGAATTTAGGTAAAGATCACTATATTAAGATTAGTTTAATAACAGGTCTTAAATTAAGCTTGTTTTTTTATTGTCTTATTTTAGGAGGTGTAGCCGTAATGGGCCGTATTATTTATTGGATGGCACATGATTATATTAATCGGCCTAGTATTTCTCGTTGTACTATATTTGCTGGATATGTAGGAACACCTCTTTTCATCAGTGGAGTAATAGGATTATATCCATTAGTTTGGCTTTGTATGTTAATAGCAACTTTAGCTTTAGTTTATACAGGATATCTCTTATACATTGGTATCCCTAGTTTTCTTAATATTAAACAAGATGTAAATTTACAGTTTTCTAGCTCTATATTAGCAATTGGAATATTAGTATTTGAAATATTATTAGCACTCACAATTGTTTTATGGGGTTATGGTTCTAGTATTTTTTAGTCATGAAAAATTTATAAAACATCTTTAATATTAGATATTATTATGTGTAGTAATACACTTATTTTTATTAATTTATATTTAATAAGTTTATAAATAAATAATGTTTTACAAAACAAATCAATAATAAATTATTCTGAATTTTTATTCAATTTAAAAAATCTAAATTTTAGCTTTTCGTAAAATCATTTCAGCTTCCTCTAGATTCTGTGATCTTCCAGTAGCTATTAAACAACATGCTAACTGTAACCTTATTGACTCTGGTACTGTATGTTTATTATATAAAACTTCATTAATCCAGTTAGCTGTATCTATGGCTCCCTTACTTTTTGGTAAATTTATTATCTTTTTTTCTTCATGATGTTTGATCATAAATTCTAATTTAATATTCTTACTAAGAAGAATATTAATAACAGGACAGTTATATGGATCAGCATATACTTCACCTTCAGTGCCATTGAGTAGAATAGCAGGTGAATTTATTTTGAAAAAAAAATTACTTATTCTAGTAAAATATTTAGGATGAGAAATACTTGTAATACAAAGTGCAGCGTGATTAGTAAAAGGATTTATTAATTTAGCTAAAATATGTGCGCTATTACGTACTCCCATACGCCAACGTAATGATAATTGTTTAGCAATTGGTGCACAAAGATTATCAATAGTTATAAAGACTAATTTTCCTTTATTTAAATATTCTTGTATTTCTTGTTTTTCCATAACTGGCTTCATATCTAAAGCTAACAAAATTTCTTTTGTAGTGATACGTGTTGGATCATTATTAATAGCATGAACTAATACTGGAAAATCAAGTTTAATCAATAATAATGCTAAAAGTAATGTTAAATTAGCTTGTCGTCGTGCGCCGTTATAACTAGGAATAATAATAGGCATAGGACGATTAAGTGGTGGATATAATTGTATTATTTTGTGTTGCATAGCTTCATAAAAGCCCTGAATTTCTTCTTCATTTTCTCCTTTAATGCGAAATGCAATTAATATAGCTCCTAACTCTAGATCTGAAATATTTCCATTCAAAATAGCACTATACAGTGTAATAGCAGTATGGTAATCAATATTATTTTTCCTATTATTATTTTGTCCTATCTTTTTTATTATTTTATTTATTTCCATATGTTTTATAGTATTTAATTGATTCAATAAAGTTTAACATTAAAAAAAATATTTTATTGTTTTAGATAAATTTTAATTAAAATTGTAGTATTATTAATAAATAAAATATTCTTTTATTTAAGAAAAAATATAAAATACCTTAATTAATTCATTTTAATTATAGGTAGTTATTACCCTATATGAATAATCTTAATTAAGATAGAAGAAATATACTTAACTTATATATAATTTTAAATTTTAAAATATGATGAAAAGTATTAATTAATTTATAGTATTTGATAATGATAAAAATTCTTTTTATTGATTTTCAATTTTTAATTAAATAATAAAATGATTAAAAATCAATAATAAATACAAGTTTTTTTAGATATTGGTATGATAGAATCGTATGACGATTAAGTTAGTAACAAAATTTAGCTTTAATTAACTATCTTGTGTAGTATCCATAATATTTTATTATTTACATTTTAATGTTAATATAAATGATTATGCCATACTTATTAGTATTGTTATCGATTTATTAAACTAAAATTATTAAGTACATGGGGAATTCTAGGAAATGTATGTAAAAACCACGGTGTAAACTGTGATGAGTTAGCTATTGTTTCCTGTTGAATCTGTTGAATTGAACGATAACACCAAGCATCAGCTTCATTAAAGTTAATTTGAGGTTTTTTATCACTAATTACAAAAAAGACATGACTATATTCGTGTTCAATTAAACCGTTACTTAATATAAGATTATAATTTAACTCCATTACTGGACTTAAAATTAATTGTAGACCCATTTCTTCACTAAGTCGTCTTTCAGCAGCATAATGTGTATCTTCTTGTGGATAAGGATGACTACAACAGGTGTTACTCCACAATCCAGCACAATGATATTTTTTACTAGCACGGCGTTGAAGTAATAATTCATATCGAGAATTAAAAACATAGATTGTTACTGCACGATGTAATAATCCTTTAGTATGTGCTTCAATTTTTTCCATTGTACCAGTTGGTCGATCAAGATAATCAACTAAAATAACTTCAACAACAGAAGACATAAAGAGCTCCTTTTTTGCTAAAAGGACAATATTGTATAAAAAAAGTATTACAAGCTAAATTATATGATTTTTATTTAATAAATTAATAATACAAGTCTCTTGTATATTGATCTTTTAAACCAGTTTTAAAATAAAAATGAATATTTTATTAAAGAATTAAAGTAAAGAAGGATATTTACCATTATTATATACTTTGTGAATTTATTTTCATATTAAGAATCAAAAGATAAAAATAATTCAACATAATTCTTAATATATATGAGTATAAATAATAATTTAGTGTAATCTTCTTAATACTATTCATTATAAAATGAATAGAAATAATAGATTTATTATGATAATTCTATAAAAGTTATTTTTATAATGTAATAAACAAAATGTAAAGAAAAACTTTTCGTATTAATAAATTAATTATTTTACTTTAATTTATTAAATATAATTTAATATAATAATTATTATATTAAATTAATATTGATTTTACTTATAAAAATAATTTATTTATTAAGTAATAAATCTTATTTTTAAAAAAGTCAATAGTTTTTAACTACAACTTATTTAGTTAATTTTTGTATATTACATTATATATATTAATTATATATAAAACATTATATTTTAATTTATTAATGAATTCATAAATGAATAATTAACTATATTCATTTTATTTAAAGTTTAAAATTATTAAACTTTTATTTTTTATAAATACATTCATTTTAGCTTAATACTCATTGTTTTATTATAAAATAATAATATTATTAAGAAATGTGCTGTAAAAATTCTTGTAGACGTTTACTAGATGATTTACTAATTAAATCGTGTGGATGTCCATCATCAATAATTTTACCTTCATCAATAAAAATTAAACGTGAAGCAATTTTTTTAACAAATTCCATTTCGTGTGTGACTATAATCATAGTCATACCTTCTTTAGCAAGGTTCTGTATTACTTTGAATACTTCATAACGTAGCTCAGGATCTAATGCAGAAGTTGGTTCATCAAATAACATCATTTTTGGTTTAACTGCTAGCGCACGAGCTATTGCCACACGTTGTTGTTGACCACCAGAAAGCTCAGATGGAAAATGATGAGTTCGCTTAGCTAAACCAACTTTATTTAATAAATCATGTGCTATATTCTTAGAGTCTTCTTTATTCATACCACGAACTCGTCTAGGGCCAAATGCTACATTCTCTAACGCAGTCATTTGTGGAAATAAGTAAAATTGTTGAAATACCATGCCAACTTCTTGACGGATGATACATGGATTAAACTTTGGATCATTAACTTTCATATCATCAATAATTAATTCACCTGTACTTATTTCATCTAATTTATTTATGCAGCGAAGTAATGTAGATTTACCAGATCCTGATGGTCCAATAATAACAACTACTTCACCTTGATCAATTTTTAAATAAATATTATATAAAACTTTAATTGGACCAAAATTTTTAGAAACATTTTTAAATTCAATCACAAAATTTTTACCTTTTTTTCAATACAACGTAGCACAAAGCTAAATATTAGGGTAATACATAAATAAATAATAGCGACAGTACTCCATATTTCTAAAGCTCTAAAATTACTAGCTATAATTTCTTGACCTTGACGGGTTAATTCCGCTACACCAATTACGATAAATAATGAAGTATCTTTAATGCTTACAATCCATTGATTACCTAGTGGTGGAAGCATACGGCGCAGTGCTAATGGCATTATAACATAACGTATTGTTTCGATACGTGATAATCCTAATGCTAAACCTACTTCACGAAAACCTTTATGAATAGATGAAACTGCACCGCGTGTAATTTCAGCAATATAAGCTCCAGAATTAATCATAATAGTAATTACTGCAGCAGTAAAAGAATCTATACGTAAATATGGACATGCTATTGGTAAAGCAAAATAAATAAACATAACTTGTACAACAATTGGCGTACCGCGGATTAATTCAATAAATAATAACGCTATATTTTTAACAAGACATCCACCATATATGCGCAATAATCCAGTAAATAAACCTATAATTAAACCACCCATCAAACCAAGAACAGAGATAAGAAGAGTCATATGAACTCCGTCTATTAAAATGGGGAGTACAGGCCAAATGACTTTCCAATCAAATTCCATTGTATAGCTCCAGAGCTTCTTGTGTTAAAAAAATAAGAATTTTAAAGATCATATATGTCTATTTTTAATTTTAATATTTTGGTTCAGAATTAAACCATTTTTTATAGATTGTTTTATAAGTGCCGTTTTTATAAAGAATTTTTAATGCATGGTTTACTTTACGACGTAATTTATCACTTCCTTTAGGAAAAGCTATACCATATTTTTGAGCTTCAATAGAAGAACCCGCTGTCTTAAAGTTATTTTTACCCATTGTACGAATGAAATATAAAATATTTGGTGTATCATGTAATACTGCATCGGCACGTTTAGTACTTAATTCCATATAAGCATTATCAATGTTTGGGAATTGACGTAATTTTTTTGTATGAATATATTGTTTTACATAATCAGCAGAACTAGTACCGCTTTTGACAGCAACTATTTTTCCGTTTAAATCTTTAATATTTTTTATGTCATTATTGTCTTTACGAACCATTATTAACAGTCCACTAGTATAATAACTATCTGAAAAATCAATTACTTTTTTACGTTCTTGAGTAATTGTAAGACCAGCTAGTGCTAAATCAACATTCTTGGTTTGTAAAGCGGGAATAATTCCATTAAAATCAATTGGTTTTAATATATATTTAAGTTTTATTTCTTTAGCAATTGCATTCCAAAGCTCTATATCAAAGCCAACATATTTATGACCTTGTCTGAATTCAAAAGGTACAAATGATGTATCTATAGCTATAATTAATTTTTTCTCTGCTGCGTAGGATAAAAAGGTAACCAACATGCACATAGCTATAAGTATTTTGCTCAATAGTTTAATCATTATTTTTCCTATTTTAAAGAATTTAATATCATTATTCATAGTATAAAAATTATGCATTTTATGCTGCATTATTTAATACATGTGTGTTATAAATAACACTATTTTATTATGGTAATTAAATTAAATTTATTTTTTTAATAAAATAAAAATGGTATATACATTTTGTGCATAATATAAAATTAATATGTTTCTTTTGAAGAAGAATTAAAAATATTTGATTGAAAAAATATTTTTAGTTAAAATAAATACTAAACTTTTCATAAAAAAGGTGGGAGATAACTCCCACTTATTCTACTTTTTTTTATTTAATAATTAGATTCAATATAACACATAAATTGATCAAGATCTCGTGAGGTAATAGTTAATATAATTATTGTATTTATATCAGTTATTTCTATACGTATATTATTAATCACACACAATAGTATATCGGTTTAAGATATGTAGATGTTCTTATACAGAATAAATATTCAATAAATATTGATGTAAAAAAACTTTTATCATTTATTATTTGAGTTATACCTAAAATTATACAACCTAGTTGAATAATTTTATCAGCTATAGTATCTTTATTAGTGATAGTTACAACTGATCATATAGCGAAAATTTATCTATACATTTCATGTATTCCGATAAATTTTACTTCATGCATAATTCCATTATGCTTTCTTACTTAATTATTAAAGATAAATCTATAAATTTAATTAACAAAAAATTTAGTTTTTTGATAGTATTTTTTTTATGATTAGATATATTATTACTATATAAATAAGTGTATAGGTTTTTTTTAAAGTTTTGTAGTATATAAGCATTAACAATTAATTCTACTAATATTTAAAAATAAAATATGATGATAAATAAGATAAAATATTTAATTTAATTCATTATGGCTACTGATGCTTCACTTAAAATTTTGTATGTAATTTAATTAGAAAAATGAGTTTTTTATATTTATATACTATTATAAAAAAAGTTTTTATTAAAATAACAATTACTATTTTTATCAATTGATTTAATACTTATCTGTTTAGTTTTATAAAATTTTACTATAAAATAAAACTAAACATTTATTTAAAGTATAAATTTTATTATATTACTTTAAATAATAATCAAAAAAGTAATCATTTTTGTAAATATTCATATATTATATTGATTTTAAAATAATTTATGATGCCTTTGCTATAGATATATTTACAGATTATTGAAAATTTAAGTATTATATAATAATATCTTACTATATTAATCAATAAATTAATATAGTATAACTACCTATATTTTAAATTTTATTAGTAATATTAATAAAATAAGAACTTCACATAGTACATATAGAGATTATGATTTACCAATATTTTTGAACTTTGATAAAGTTAATAGGAAAAAATAGAAAAGAAATAAATAAGATAATTAAACTTTTTTGTAAATAAGAAATTAACTAGCTTTAGAAAATATGTCAAATGTGTTTATTTGTATGAATATGTAATATTTACTTAGTAAGTATAAGTATAATTAAGACATATAATAGGGGATGTATTCTCTTATAAAATTCTTATATGTTATATATAAATATTTAAAAAAATAATTGTAAAATATGTAATAATAAAACTTATATTAAAGTTATAGACTATAAATATTTATTTTTTATAAATTTTATTATTTATTCGAGTAGAATACCAATCTTTTTGAAAGTATGGCAATAAAAAAATATCTAAAATATTAATACAGTAATTAACTACTTAATTAAGTTTAATAAATCCTTAATAAAATATTTAACTAACGTAGTTCTAATTTTTTTCATAATAAATAATTATTTTTATAATATATATAATTAATTAGAAAATTAGGAAATTAGATAAATTTTTAATATATGATATTGTAAGTACTACTAGAAATAAAGAAGCAGAATTTCTTGTTGAATTTTATTATATTCCTTTATATTTTGAGTATTTCATGAGAAGCTATATGAAAATATTATGAGGTGGTTATGAAAAAAATTATATTTCTTTCAGTTTTAACTTATTTATTATCAATTCATACATGTCCAGCTGTTGTAATAAAAAGTACTGTTTCCACTGGTTATGCACAAGGTGATATTAAGGGGTTTTTCAATAAAAATAATGGATTCACCTTGAAATATCGTGAAGAAAATGAAGCTAACCCTCTAGGTTGGATAACTTCTTTTAACTATATTGAAAGAGATCTCGTTACTAACGGTGTATATCGTAAAAGTCAATTTTATAGTTTTACTGGTGGTCCAGCATACCGTTTAAATGATAATACATATGTTTATGGTACATTAGGTCTAGGTTACGGTAAATTTAATTCTAATATGTCACATCGTCGTAAAAAAGATATTAGTGATGTAGGATTTACTTATGGCATCGGGTTCCAATTTCACCTGTTTGATAACTTTTCTTTAGATATTGGATATGAGATGAGTCGTATTCGTAATCTAGATGTAGGTACTTGGGTTGCTGGTATAGCTTATACTTTCTAATTTTTTAAAAATATTTAAATATAAAAACGATCTATGAAATGGATCGTTTTTATATTTAAATATTTAATTAACTTGTTAAAATTAGGAAATATCCTAAATATTAAAATATATAGAATATATTTATTCATTTTTTATAGTACATTTTATGTATAAATACATTATTCTTCTCTACAGTTTGCTTATAATGTAAATAGCCCATATATATTATGCAAATAATAGAAAAAGGAATCTGATTAGAATGAGTCATCTTGCGAAAAACGTTAGCAACACATTATTCCAGGATCCATTTAAATACATAGAAGATCATGTTAAAGGATTTTGTCAAGCACGTGAAGCAAATCGGCGTGAGATTATTGATGACTATGTAGAATTAATTTCTGATTTAATTTATAAATTCGGTGAAGCAAGACAGGTAGATATAGCAGCATATCTTGGTGTATCTCAACCCACAGTAGCAAAAATGCTTAAACGTCTTAATAATACTGGATTAATTGAACAATTACCATATCGTGGAATTTTTTTAACTATGAAAGGTGAGAAATTAGCTAAACAAAGTCGTATTCGTCACCATATTGTAGAGAATTTTCTATTAACATTAGGTGTAAGTCCAGAGATTGCAAGACGTGATTCTGAAGGTTTAGAACATCATGTTAGCGATGAAACACTTATCATTTTTAGAAATTTTAAAAAACCTGTTAATCTTAGATAAACATAATAATTTATTTAATATTTTCTAAATTACGTTTTTTTTGCTTATTATTACATCTTTACTTAATAGAGATATAGTAAGTTTATTATTTAATATTTAATAACATGTATTTATTGATTCTTAATTTTATAAGATAATCTTTACTTATAAATATAATAATTTAATTATTATTAAGATTTTATTACTATAATAATTAGTACTTTTAATAAAAAAATTATGTAAATATATAAAGTTATTGAAATATAAAATTAAAACCACATTTATAAATTATTATTTATTTATTATTTTTAGATTATTTGATATTATAGTAATAAAGTTTGATGATTATTATCATAAGGTAATTTATACTAAAATATATATTTAAATTAAATTTAATGAATTAAGCAATTTTTTTTACTAATAATCTTTTTTATTTTAAAATTTTTAATTTTACTGTTAATAATCTACTCTACTGGAAAATTTTACTTGAATTTATTTGAAAATTTAATTTTCAATGTATTATGTACTATATATTCAATAAAATAATAATTATTTATTAAATAATTTAAAAAATGTATTCATACTAAAATGTAGTGTGTATTAATAATAAACTGTATTTTAAAATTAATAATATAAGTATATTAAATATAATTATTTTTTTAGAAAACTAATTATATTTTTATCTTTACTTATGTGTTTCTATTTTTAATAAATTTATTTTATAAATTACATAGATACTTTTCTTTTTTTAGCATTGATTAATTCATTAATAAATGCATCAATAATAGAAAGAATATCCAGTCATATTTATTAAAAGCTAAGTGTTAAAATTAAAATAACATATATAATTATATTAATATATATTCAGAAAATATGTATATTTTAATTTAAAATTGGATATGTTTAAATCTTAAAATAGTTAATTTTATTACTAAATTGTTTATTAAAAATCTTTAGGTAAGGATATTGTGATGAGTAATGCATTTAAAGTTTTAAATAATATTCGTACATTACGTGCCCAATCACGTGAACTTCTTTTAGCCGATTTAGAAGAAATCTTAGATAAATTAACTATAGTAATAAGTGAACGTCGAGAAGAAATAAAAGCAAAAGAAGCCAAAAATCGTACAAAAGAAGAAAAAATTTCTAAATACCGTGAAATGTTATTAGCTGATGGTATTGATTTAACAGAATTGCTTAGTACACTAGAAAACAATAAAAAACATATTAAACGTGTTCCACGTCCAGCAAAATATTTATATATTGATGAAAAAGGTATGGAAAAATCTTGGACTGGACAAGGAAGAACTCCGGCAACTATTAAAAAAGCGTTAGATAAAGGAAAAAGATTAGAAGATTTTTTAATTAAATAATTTATATTACTTAATATAATAATTAACAGTATATGTATCATATACATATTTATATTGGTCAATAATGAATACTATTGTCATGTTATTTATAACAATTTAAAACTATAAAAAAGTAGTTATATTTAAAATTAAAAGTTAATAAACAAGATTACTTACATGTATACATAAGCTACATTAATTTTTTTTTAAAAATATACTGCTAATTTCTTTAGTAATTAATAATAAAAAAATAATATAAATTTGTAAGATACTAAAATTTATATTGCATAAAGGTAAAATACTATATTTTAAATAAATAAATAAATAAATAAATAAATAAATAAATAAATTTATTTATTTATTAAATAAAGGTATTTATTTTAAAAAAGTAATATACAATTTTTTATTTAATTTATATTATAACTATTAATTTTAATTGCAATTATAAATTGCATAATTTTTTTAAAAAAGCATTAAAATATTTAAGTAGTATATATATAATTTTACTGATTACAAGTACCACATACTTCACAATAAATATCTTGTATTATCTTTACTGTATATAATTCCATGATCATGGCATCATAGATTAATAAACGTGCATTTAATGTTTTACCAAATTTAGTTAATACTTTAAGAGTTTCTAGTGCTTGCATTGAACCTAATACACCAACTAATGGAGCTATTATACCAGTTTCTAAGCAATTTAATTCATATTCATTAAATAATCTGCTAATACAACGATAACACGGTTCACCTGGCTTCCAAGTAAATACACTTAATAAGCCTTCCATACGAATAGCTGCACTAGAAATAAGTGGTACTCTATGTTGAAAACATAAACGATTAATTTGTTCACGAGCTCTAATGTTATCAGTGCAATCCACTACTGCGTCATGATTGGAAATCAGACATGAAAATGAAGTCTCATTTAATTGTTCATTAATAATTTCTATATTACAGTATGGGTTGATTGTTTTTAATTTTTGTGCTGCTACATTAACTTTTGGTATACCAATTTTTGTATCGCTATATAAAATTTGACGCTGTAAATTACTTAAGCTAATTGTATCAAAATCAAGTATAGTAAGGTATCCAATTCCAGAAGATGCTAGATAAGGTGCAGCAGCACAACCAAGTCCACCAAGTCCTACTATTAGCACATGAGAACTTTTTAATTTTTCTTGTTTTTCAAAATCAAAACCTTGTAATACGATCTGTCGATTATAGCGTATTATCTCTTCATTACTTAACTTATTCATATTTATTCTTATCCTTTAAGAAGACGATTAAATCCTTCAATCTCTACCCATTCACCAGGATTAACATTACCACGCTCACGTTCTAATATAATAAAACAATTAGCCATTGTTAATGATCTGAATATATGTGAATCTTGTATACCAGTACTTGATACTTTTAATAGTCCATTTTCATCTTGACTATAAACACCACGTTGAAAATCAAGTCTTCCAGGGGTTTTTTTTAAGTAGTTCATTGTAATTGCCCTTTGTCGTAACGGCATAGTATATTTAGTGTTTCCTGCGAGATGCTTTAAAATTGGCTGAACTAAGTAATAAAAAGTAACTGTTGCAGATACTGGATTACCTGGAAGACTACAAAACCAACTATTTTTTAAACGACCAAAAGCAAATGGCTTACCTGGTTTTATAGCTAATTTATAGAAAGTAATATCGCCTATTTCTTGTAAAATCATTCTAGTAAAATCCGTATCTCCTACTGATATCCCACCAGTACATATTACTATATCAGCTAGGCGATCAGCTTTATTAAAAATATAACGAATTTCATTTGGATGATCTCGAATAATGCCTAGATCAATAATTTTACAATTTAGTTTATTTAACATTAATGATATAATAAAACGATTAATATCATAAATTTGATTTTTTAATAATGGTTTACCTAATATCTGTAATTCATTACCAGTAGAAAAAATAGCAACACGTAATTTACGTATTACACTTACTTTATTGATCCCGAGGGATGCTAATAAAGTTAGTTCAGTAGAGTCTAGTCGTATACCAGAGTCAAGAATTTGGTTGCCAATCTGTATATCTTCACCTTTATAACGAATGTTTTGTCCTTTATATATTGGAGTATTAATTGAAATTTTATTTCCAAATTTTTGAATATTTTCCTGCATTATTACAGCATCGCATTTATTTGGAATTGGCGCTCCAGTCATAATACGAATTACAGTATCAGGGGGCCATTTATTTTCAAATGGTTTACCAGCATAAGCTATACCAATAATTTGCATTAAATGATTTAATTTTATATTTTTAATTTGTTGAATAGCATATCCATCCATTGCTGAATTATCAAATAAAGGTAAATCTAATGGGGAAAAAACAGCTTTTGCAGTGATATATCCTGCTGCTTTCAGTAAAGATATTTTTATATGATCATTAATAGGTTGAATTTGTTCATATATTTTTTGTTGAGCTTCTTCAAAGCTAATTAATTTTGTAGTTAAAAATTGCATGTGTATTTTACATTTTCTAATCGATAGATATAATGGTACATTATACTTATGTTAATGAATACACGATATGTAAATTACTAATGATTCTAATTAATTTAAATATAATAGTATTATATAGTATTATTATGCTAATTTTTATCTAACTTTTAATGACATGGAAATTTTTAAGTAATTTGAATATAGATATAAAACTATAATTTTTTTTAATTTATAAAAAAAACATCTTAATTTATTTAGAATTTTTAAATATTTTTAATGAAATTAAAATTTTTGACTTTAAAGTTTATCAACCAGAAAAATTCAATTATTTCATAATCTATTAATTAAATTAATATATACTTTTAATTCATTGTTAGTTTAATGATACTAAGGTTTTTTTAAAAAAAAATTATTTGAAATATAAAAGGAATTTTATTCTTCTTATATTTATCTTTTTTAAAAAAAGTTTAATTAATATTTTTAATTTATTAATAATTTTTTTATGTTTGTTTTAAGAAAAAAATAATCATACTATAAATACTAGTCATAATTTTTATATTTTTTGATTTTCAAAAAATATAAAAATAAGTATTATGAACAAATATGTTATTATTTTAATAGTCTGGCATAAAAATTACTTTTTTAACAATATAATTATTGTCTTAAAATACCTTTAAGATAAGGTATCTTACTTTTTATAAATAATTATTTAATTTAAAATAGCAAAAAAAAAATAAATCACTTTTCCAAAGGCTAAAATAATAGGAAACCCTATTCCTTTATTATTATACTATAAATTTGATTTATAGTATAAATATTAAAATTAGGTATATGAACGATTTTAATTCATAAAAGCATAATTATTATTTTGAGAAATATACAGTATATAATAGTAAAATATTATAATATTTATAATTAAAAAATAAGTGAATTTAGCAGTTTTATACAATTAAAAAATTGTATATTTTATAAATAATTTAATTATAATTAATGATATTAAGGATTTTTATAATGAAAATGGCCATCCTTTCTCGAGATAAATCTCTTTACTCATGTAAACGGTTACATGATATTGCAAAGAAACGTGGCCATAAAGTACAGATCATAGATGTACATTATTGCTATTTCAATATACAATCTCATCTTACAACTTTACAATACCAGGGTAAGCAGCTTGGGTATTTTGATGCGGTTATACCACGGATTAGTACTACTAATACTTTTTGTGGTACAACGGCATTACGGTATTTTGAAACATGTGGAACCTATACATTAAATAAATCTATAGCTATTATTCGTGCTCATGATAAATTATGCTCTCTACAACTATTAGCTAGTCAAGGTATTGATATGCCAATTACTAGCTTTTCTTCTTCTTTTAAAGATACCAAAGATCTTATTTCTATAGTAGGAGGAGCACCTTTAATAATAAAATTAATAGAAGGTAGTCAAGGCATAGGAGTAGTACTAGCAGAAACAAGTAAGGCAGCAGAAAGTATTATCGATGCTTTTCATAGATTAAATTCATACATTTTAGTCCAAGAATTTATTAAAGAAGCTAAAGGACGAGATATTCGCTGTTTAGTAATTGGTAATGAAGTTGTAGCATCAATTGAAAGAAAAGCAAAAAAAGGAAGTTTTAGATCTAATTTGCATTGTGGCGGTAAAGCTAAATCAATATCTATTACTAAACAAGAACGTAATCTTGCAATAAAAGCTGCAAATATCATTGGACTTGAAGTTGCTGGAGTAGACATTCTTAGAGCTAATCGTGGACCTCTAGTAATGGAAGTTAATGCTTCGCCTGGTTTAGAGGGAATAGAAAATGCTACTGGTATAAATATTGCATCAATGATGATAGATTGGATTGAAAAAACTTATTTAAATAAATAGTAATTTAAATATAAAAACTTAATATAAACTTATTTAAGTTTTTAACATTTAAATAAAATATAAATAGTATTATCTAAATTAGATTTCATTTAAATGAAATTATTTTTTTAAAAAAAGTTCTAATTATTATAGAAAACTTATTAATAGAACTAATTCGTTGACTAGTAATTATAAATTATTATCGAATAGTAATTCGAAGGTATTATATTTTTCTTATCAACAATTTTATTGTTAGATAGTAAATTTAATATAGATAAAAATATAGTTATTTAACTTAATTAAAGTATCACTGATTAAATGATTAAATGATTAAATGATTAAATGCATATTTTAAAATAGATAATAATCAAAAATTTAAAACATAAAAATAATTAGCATTAAATCTTTAATAGACGAAACAGTATAAATTCTTAATGTTTTAACTAAAAGACAAAAGTCTTATATAGATAACTATCAATATTAAAGATACAGCAATAGTAATTTTAGATATAGTTACAGTAGAGTTAGTTATAAACTATATATTAACTATTGTAATATACATACTATATAAATTTGAAATTTATGTACTATAATAAAAGTACCTTTGTAATACCTGTTAATAAATTTAAAATTATTAGTTTGTAATATACTGCTATTAAAATTTAAACTAAGTTATAGAAATAATCAAGTAAAGATTCTAATTCGGGATTAAAATTATTCTAATGTTATTATTTCTCGAATTAATTTTAAGTTTATTAAAATGTAAATAGTAAAAGAATAGTAGTATTATACTTAATAGTAAAAGAATAAAGAATATTATATTCCTATCATATGTAAATCAATACATAAGAATGATTATAATCATATAATAATTAGTTATTTCATAGAAAATAAGTTAGGTTACATGTATACCTCTTAATCAAGGCAAGAAATTTAAATTATAAGAATATGAAAAATAGTTATATAATAAAAAACTCTTTTAGTTTAGCTAACTAATAGATATTGATACAATCTTTATAGATAAAATTAAGAAGAAATTTATTATTTTTTAATGTTTAAAAAATAAAATAAAAAAATTGCATATTCAATTAATAAAATGATTATAAAATATTATAAAAGAAGGAAAAAGATCAAATTTATATCTGCTCTTTTTCCTTCAAGTACTTAAATCATATTATATTAACGGCTGCGAAAAATAATACGACCTTTACTTAAGTCATATAAAGTTAATTCGACAGTCACTTTATCACCCGTTAAAATACGGATATAATTTTTACGCATTTTACCTGATATATGAGCAGTAATAACATGTCCATTTTCCAGTTCTACGCGAAACATAGTATTAGGTAATGTATCTAGTACAGTACCTTGCATTTCAATATTATCTTCTTTAGCCATTAAATCCTCTAGGTAACCCATAAAAGTATAAAACTGAAAAATAATGCCTAATTCTGTTCTTTATGTAAAGAAACTATATTAATTATATAAAATTATTTACATGAAGAATAAATTGATATTGTTATATATTTTAAATTTTATTTTAAATAAAAGATTATTAATTAAATTAATAAAATATATACTTTTCAAGTATTTAATAAATTATTTTTTAATATTCAAGTATTTAATAAATTATTTTTTAATATAAAAATATCTAAATTATAAAATTTAAAATTTATTGCCTAGAACTGAAACTTAATGGTCTTATAACATAAGAGGAGGTATTAAATTATTATGAAATGCTATCTTGTCCACTAATTTATAGTATAATAAAACTATATTATCAATACTATGTTTATATAAATAATCATTATATTTAAAGGTTTAAAGAATTAATTTAATAATAATTTATTGCATTAAATATAAATTATTAAGATATCTTTCTGCATCCATGGCAGCCATACATCCAGTTCCTGCTGAAGTAATAGCTTGACGATAAATATAATCAGTAACATCTCCAGCTGCAAATACACCTGGTATACTAGTTTGTGTTGAATTGCCGTTTAAACCAGAGTTAATTTTAATATAACCATCTTTTAAAGTAAGTTGACCTTCAAAAATTTTACTATTAGGGGTATGACCAATAGCAATAAAAATACCTGATAATTGAAGTAATTTTATGCTTCCATTATTATTAGTAGAAAACATTTTTAAGCCAGTCACACCTATTTGATCGCCAATTACTTCTTGTAGGATATAATTTGTATGTAATATAATATTACCTTTGGATACTTTTTCCATTAAGCGGTTTATAAGTATTTTTTCTGCTCGGAAAACATCACGACGGTGAATTAAATGTACTTCAGATGCAATATTTGATAAGTACAATGCTTCTTGTATGGCTGTATTACCTCCTCCAATTACTGCAATTTTTTTATTTTTATAAAAGAAACCATCACAAACTGCACAAGATGAAACTCCTTTACCTTTAAAAATTTCTTCTGATGGTAAACCCAGATAACGTGCAGAAGCACCTGTTGCAATTATTAATGCATTAGTAGTATATTCGCTATTTTCACCTATTAAATGAAATAATTTATTTTGTAAGTTTACTGTAACAATATGATCAAAAATAATTTTTGTTCCAAATTTTTCAGCATGTAAATTCATACGGTCCATTAATAATGGACCAGTTAAACTATATGGGTCACCAGGCCAATTTTCAATATCAGTTGTAAAGGTTAGTTGTCCGCCTTTTACCATCCCAGTAATTAATGATGGATTTAAGTTAGCACGTGCTGCATAAATAGCTGCTGTATAACCAGCAGGACCTGAACCTAAAATAAGTAGCTTACTATGTTTTATAGTGTTCATCTATTCCTCAATCTGTGTATTTAAAATACCTATTCATTCATTCTGTGTATTTAAAATACCTATTCATTCATTAATTATACATAAATCATTTAAATAATAAGATAATAATTAATTATTTATTTTAATAATTAAAAAACATTTTTTTAATTATTAAAATATTGAACATGATTAATAAATAGATACTGTTTTTCAGTATTAATATTAAAGGATAAAATTCTATTTTTATTTATAATACAAATTAATTTAAAGTAAATATAAATATAAATTATTATATATAAAAATATACGTCACATGTATAGTTTAACTTAAAATATTAGGTCAATAACTTGTATTAAAATATTAGACATTCTTATGATATCGGATTAACTAAGATCTTTTATCTGTATAATTAATTGATTTACTCTAACTTAACAATGAAAAATAATACATAATTTAAGTAAACAATTTTCTTTTTTTAAAAAAGTATATTAATGTATCTTCTTAATATCCTAATAAAGACAGAATAGCAATAGTAAAGCAATGTAAGAGAGACCATAAGCATGGTAGAAAATAAGCATCACCTTGGTAAAGGTTTAGATCGTATAGATAGAAATATCTTAAATGAACTTCAAAAAGATGGACGTATTTCTAATGTAGAACTTTCTAAACGTGTCGGTTTATCACCCACACCTTGTCTTGAACGTGTTCGTCGTTTAGAGCGTAACGGATTTATTTTAGGTTATACTACACAACTTAACCCACATTATCTTAATGCATCACTTTTAGTATTTGTTGAAATTACTCTAAATCGTGATAGCCCAAATGTATTTGAACAATTTAATGCTACAATACAAAAACTTGAAGAAATACAAGAATGTCATTTAGTTTCTGGTGATTTTGATTACCTATTAAAAATTCGCATATCTGATATGTATGCCTATCGTAGATTATTAGGTGATACTTTGTTACGATTGCCGGGTGTAAACGATACTCGTACTTATGTAGTCATGGAAGAAGTAAAACAAAATAATCGTCTATTTATTAAACTTAGATGAATTTATAATTATGGTAAGAAATTATAGGTAATTATTACATAATAAATTTTACCCTTATTTTTTTGAATCAAAAATTATAAAAATTTGGAGATTTATTTTGACTCAAGAACACATAGAAAATGAGAACAAATATATTTTTTCCCCATGTATAATTAAAAAAAAAGAATATTAAAAATCTTACTTATTTTAATTGTGTTTTTGTTTACTGTTTACTTAATTATTTCGATACTTAGTTTTAATCCATCTGATCCTAGTTGGTCTCAAGTAATGTGGGAAAAACCAATCCATAATATTGGTAGTAATATAGGAGCATGGTTGGCAGATTCGATGTTATTTATCTTTGGTATAATAGCTTATTTTATTTTATTTATTAGTATGATACTTATACTTATTAATTTATGTCATATTATTCTATATCAAAATTATTACCAAAATATAATCGATTATTTTTTTGTTAGTTTACGCTTAGTTGGTATTTTAATTTTAATAATTACTAGCTGTGGGTTAATTGAATGTCATATAGATAAAATTTGGTATTTCCCTTCTGGTGGTATTATAGGTGTATTTATTAACCAAATAATTTATTCATGGTTTAGTATAACTATAGGTACATTCATTTTATTATGTTTATGGACTGTTGGTTTTAGTTTGTCTACTGGATGGTCCTGGTTAATTATTGCTGAAAAAGTAGGAAACATAGTCATCTCTATGTTTTTATTTATTAAAAATAACTTATGTGCAAATAAATTAAATAAAAAAAATAATAAAATTCAAAGATATGATCATAAATCAAAAGAAGTACTATTTAAAAAGTCCATTAATTTACATTACTCTAATAAAAATATGTTCATTACAAAAATACATAATATTCCAAAATTTAGTTTATTTAAGCCTGATGATAATATACTGCTAATTAAAGTTAATGAAGTATCAGCAAAAATTATGGCTCATAAAAATAAAAAAGTGATAGATCTAAAAAATAATTTAATTTCTATTAAAAAAGATTTAAATATTTGTAGCCAAACTAAATTCAGCAAAGAAGCATCAACATTATTTTCTAAATTAATATCTTTTAATTATTGTTCTCTTAAAATAGCTACTGAATTTAAATTTCCAATATGTTTGTCAGTTAATTATAATTATAATAAAAACATTAATAATTATCAGAATTTCATTCTGACTTCTAAACTTACTTATGTTTTCATAATAGGCAATAATAAACTAATAATAAATTCATTAAAATCAATTTCTGTATTATTAACATATTTCAATGATATTAGAGTTAAAAAAAAGAAGCAGAATAAAAGGAAAAAAGTCCATAATAAACTTTATATAAATTTTAATAATATATTTGTTGATGTACCAATATTACGGGTTAGTATAAAGCATTTGATAATTAGATTTTTAATAGATCATAACGCAAATCTTGACTTAACGTTGATAAATAAAAAAGTTTCTATTCATGTTACATGGAAAGAACCTACCTTAGTTTATATGAAACAGAATGTTTTATATAATAAAAAAAACCAATCTTTTATTCAATTACAAAAAGGTAAAATACTTGAATCATTGGTGAAATCTACCAACAGTAACTTATATTCATTAATATCAAATAAAAAACAACAATTTTATAAAACTTATATATTCCCTACTCTTGATCTATTAATATTACCTCCATTAAAAATAAATCAGATTGATATATCAATTATGGAGAAAAAAGCACGTTTATTAGAATTATGTTTAGCTAATTATCGAATTAAGGTAAAAGTTATAGGCATTTCACCTGGTCCTGTTATTACTCTTTTTAAACTAGATCTAGCTCCTGGTGTAAAAGCTTCGCGTATTTCAAGTTTATCTCAAGATATTGCACGTTCTCTATCCGCTATTTCAGTCCGTGTAGTAGAAATGATTCCAGGAAAATCATATGTAGGGTTAGAGTTACCTAATCAAAATCGTCAAACTGTATATTTAAGAGAAGTATTAGATTGTGCTGTATTTCAAAAAAATATATCACCACTTTCTATAGTTTTAGGAAAAGACATCTCTAGTCAACCTATAATTGCAGATATAGCAAAAATGCCTCATCTATTGGTTGCTGGTACTACTGGTTCAGGAAAATCGGTGAGTATTAATGCTATGATTATTAGCATGCTATATAAAGCAACTCCCGAAGAAGTACGCTTTATTATGATTGATCCTAAGATGTTAGAATTATCAGTATATGAAGGTATTCCACATTTACTAACTCAAGTAGTAACAGATATAAAAGATGCTACTAATGCATTAAATTGGAGTATTAATGAGATGGATCGTCGATATAAAATTATGTCTGTACTTGGTGTGCGTAATCTGAATAGTTATAATGAAAAAGTCAAACAAGCTGAGATAATAGGTTGTCCAATTAAAGATCCTTTTTGGAAGGCAATTAATAGCAAAAATAATACACCATTGTTGTTAAAAAAATTACCTTATATTGTCATTATAATAGATGAATTTGCTGATCTTATGACAATAGGTAAAAAAGTAGAGGGACTTATTTCTCGCTTAGCTCAAAAAGCTCGTGCTGCAGGTATTCATTTAGTATTAGCTACTCAACGCCCATCTGTAAATGTCATTACAGGTCTAATTAAAGCAAATATTCCAACACGCATTGCTTTTACAGTTTCAAGTAAAATAGATTCACGTACTATTCTAGATCAAAGTGGAGCAGAATCTTTATTAGGTATGGGAGATATGTTATATTTACCAGAAAATTCATCTACTCCAATTCGTGTGCATGGAGCATTTGTATGTGATCAAGAAGTACATGCAGTTGTCCAAGCTTGGAAAAAGTATAATAATTTAGATTATATTAATCATGTTATTCATAGTTAATAACAAACTAAGAAAAAAGATGATTTTTATTTTACTAGGTTCTTTTTTTATCTTAAAAAGAATGAATAATAAATTACTAAAATATTTTTTTTATAATGAATATTATTAAAGTATTTAGTATTAATTAAAAGTAAAATATAATTTATGTATAAATTACCTTTGTATTTAAATATAATTACACTATTATAGTATAATTTATATTATTATATAAATGATTTTAAAAATTTAAATGTTAATAAATAATAATTAAAATTAAATATATAGTAATAAATATAAAACAACAGCATAATGCATTAAGGAAATAAAAAATGAATTTACGGATTATTATTTGTTATTTATTAATTATTCTTTTCCCTGTTCCTATAAAGGCTAATGCCGTAATTAATTTACAACAACGCTTGAATAAAATAAAGAATTTTTATGCGGTTTTTGAACAACAAGTAACTAATAGTAATAATATTAACGTCCAAAATGGAAGAGGGGAATTATGGATTAAACGTCCTAACTTATTTAAATGGCATATGACTACACCAGATGAAAATACTATTATTTCTGATGGTAAAAATTTATGGTTTTATAATTCTTTTATTAAAGAGGTTAGTGTAAGTTTATTAAAAAATTTTAGTAAAAGGACTCCATTGATACCTATCATAAACAATTCACCTAAGTATTGGAAACAGTATGATATAATACAACAAAATAATTCATTTATTTTTATTCCAAAAGATAACGATGATAATTTAAGAAGATTTACTATTAATATAACTTCATCTGGTATTATTAATTACTTTAATAGTAAAGAACAAAGTGGTAAGTGTATCTCTTTCCAGTTAAAAAATCAGAAAACTATTCCTATTAATATAAATAAATTTATCTTTAAAATTCCTAAAGGAGTATCATTAGATGACCAACGTTAAATCATAAAATTGTTATATTTATAATTATTTTTAGGATAAAGTTAAAAAACTAACCATGTTAAATCTATTTATTTAATTCATTTTATGTATAGGATAAGCATGATCGATCCTAATCTCTTGCGGCATAATCCAGAAATTGTTGCACAAAAATTAGCACATCGCGGCTTTAAATTAAATGTAGAAAAACTATATTTACTTGAAAAAAAACGTAAATTCTTTCAAATAAAAACGGAAAATTTACAGGCAAAGAGAAACTCTAGATCTAAATTTATTGGTCAAGCTAAAGCACGTGGAGAAAATATTGAGCTATTATGTTATGAAGTGAATATTTTAGATAAACAGTTAAATATAGCTAAAGCAAATCTTAACAAGTTAAAGGAAGAAATCCTTGATTTTGCACTTTCGTTACCTAATTTACCATCTGATGAAGTCCCAATTGGAAAAAATGAGATGTACAATAAGGAAATAAGCCAATGGGGAAAACCTCGAGATTTTAATTTTTTAGTAAAAGATCACATTGAATTAGGCGAAGCTATAAAGGGATTGGATTTTGCTGCCGCTGTAAAACTTACTGGTTCACGTTTTATTGTTATGCAAGGGCAAATTGCACGTTTACATCGTATTTTAAGTCAATTTATGATTGATTTACATACTCAGCAACATGGATATATTGAAACTTATGTTCCATATCTAGTTAACCAAGAAACACTTTTTGGTACAGGACAATTACCCAAATTTAGCAATGAACTTTTTCATATAAAAGCTGATGAAGAACATTCACATCTTAATAATTACGCTCTAATTCCCACAGCAGAAGTACCATTGACTAATTTGATGAGGAATAAAATAATTAAAGAAATAAATCTACCTATTAAACTTACTGCACATACACCTTGTTTCCGTTCTGAAGCTGGATCATATGGACGTGATAAGCGTGGTTTAATACGTATGCATCAATTTGATAAAGTAGAAATGGTACAAATTGTTGCTCCAGAAAATTCTATGATTGCATTAGAGGAGTTAGTCAGTCATGCTGAAAAGGTTTTACAATTATTAGATTTACCTTACCGTAAAATGTTACTATGTACTGGGGATATGAGTTTTGGCGCAGCTAAAACTTATGATCTTGAAGTTTGGTTACCAGCACAAGGTAAATATCGTGAAATTTCGTCTTGCTCTAATATGTCGGATTTTCAAGCACGTAGAATTAAAATACGCTATCGAACTAACGATAGTAAAGAAACTAATCTTGCTCATAGTTTAAACGGTTCTGGACTTGCAGTGGGGCGTACTTTAGTTGCTATACTAGAAAATTATCAACAAGCTGATGGGCGTATTAAGATTCCAACTGTACTGCATTCTTATATGAAAGGACTAGATTTTATTGGTTAATATATTTATTAATTATTTATAAGATATTTTATTTATATACTTTGGAATCTAACATTATTTTTTTTAGTAAAAATTTTGAATTACATTTAATTAATTTAACATATATGTAATATGTAAATTACATATAAAATTACGAACATAAATATATTTGATTATTAAAAAATAAATTTTAATTTAATCAATTAAATAAAAGTTTAATCTAAATAATAAATTATATGATTAATAATTTTTTCTAAAAACTAATATTAACAATCAGTAGTAACAGTACTATATAGAAAATCTTCACTTATTTAAATAATTTTACTTTCTTATTATTGCAAGTATTTATAAGCAATGATAAAAGAATTACTTATTATCCATAAAAGTTTAATATAAAAATAGCAGTAAGTGAATATGAAACAAGTATATAATTTTAGTTCCGGGCCAGCAATGCTTCCTATAGAAGTTCTTAATCATGCAAAAAAAGAATTAATAAATTGGCATGGATTAGGGGCATCAATAATGGAAATTAGTCATCGTAGCAAAGAATTTATTAATTTAGCTGAAGAAGTAGAACAAAATCTTCGTGATCTATTAAATATCCCTGTTAATTATAAAGTATTATTTTGTCAAGGTGGAGCAAGAGGACAATTTTCTGTAATTCCAGGTAATTTACTGGATCATGCAACAACTGCAGATTACATTGATAGTGGTTATTGGTCACATTGTGCTATTACAGAAGCAAAGAAACTCTGCTTACCTAACATTATTAATGTTAAAATAAAACGTAATAATAAACAAGCAATATTACCTATGAATAAATGGAAATTAAGCGATGAAGCGGCTTATGTCCATTTTTGTCCTAATGAAACAATTGATGGTATATCAATTGAAGAAGAACCTAATTTTAATGACAAAAATTTTGTAGCTGATCTTTCTTCAACAATTATGTCACGTCCTATTGATGTAAGACGTTATGGTATGTTTTATGCTGGAGCACAGAAAAATATTGGTCCAGCTGGTTTAACAGTGGTTGTAATACGTGATGACTTATTAGGTAAAGCAAAGCAGTGGGTACCATCAATTCTTAATTACAAAATATTAGCCGATAATAATTCTATGTTTAATACTCCTCCAACTTTTTTACTTTATCTTTCTGGTCTTGTTTTTAAATGGTTAAAAGATAAGGGTGGTTTAACTGAGATTTATAAGATAAATAAAGAAAAAGCTAATTTATTATATAATATCATTGATAGTAGTGATTTTTATCATAATGATGTAGCTGTTGAAAACCGTTCAAAAATGAACGTACCATTTCAATTAGAAAATTCTAGATTAGATAATCTTTTTATTGAAGAGTCAAATAAAGTTGGTTTGCTTTCTCTAAGAGGACATCGTATAGTTGGTGGCATGAGGGCTTCTATTTATAATGCTATGCCATTAAAAGGAGTTAAACTATTGACAGAGTTTATGATTGATTTTGAGCGTCGCTACGGATGATGCTTTTTATTTAAATTTACTATTGAAGCCATTAAATCAATAATAATTGATGGTTTCTTATTTTTTAGAGATTCAATTGCAATGTGTAACCTCTTAACTTTACAACCTATCTCACGTATTAATGGAACAATAAGTATACCAGGATCGAAAAGCATTTCTAATCGGGCTTTATTACTTGCAGCATTAGCAAAAGGTAATACATCTTTAACTAATTTGCTTGATAGTGATGATATTGCATACATGTTAAATGCGCTTAAAACATTAGGTGTTATATATAACATATCGGAAGATCGAACAGTATGTAAAGTTATTGGTACTGCTGGTTTACTTTTATCACCTAAAAAGTCAGTGGAATTATTTTTAGGTAATGCAGGAACTGTAATGCGCCCACTTACTGCAGTACTTTGCCTTGGGAAACAATCAATTGTATTAACAGGTGAAAAACGTATGAAAGAACGTCCAATTAGTCACTTAGTTGATGCTTTACGACAAGGGGGGGCAAAAATTGATTATTTAGAACAAGTAGGTTATCCACCTCTATTATTACATGGTGGTTTCGTAGGAGGCAATATTAATATTAATGGTAATATTTCTAGCCAATTTCTTACTTCATTACTAATGATTGCTCCATTAGCACTACAGGATACTACTATTAGCATTAAAGGTAATCTCGTATCCAAACCTTATATAGATATTACATTACATCTAATGCGTTGTTTTGGTATTAATATTAAAAATAATGATTATCAATATTTTATTATTAAAAGCCGACAGCAATATACTTCGCCTGGTAATTATTTAATAGAAGGAGATGCTTCATCAGCATCGTATTTTTTTGCAGCGGCTGCAATTAAAGGTGGTACTGTTCGAGTAACTGGCATTAATCGTAATAGCATTCAGGGAGATATTAATTTTGTTGATGTACTAGAAAAAATGGGAGCAATAATTAAATGGGGAAGAGGTTATATCTCATGCACTCGAAAAGCATTAAACGCTATTGATATGGACATGAATCATATTCCAGATGTAGCTATGACCCTTGCAACTACTGCATTATTCGCTAAAGGGACTACTTTAATACGTAATATTTATAATTGGCGAGTAAAAGAAACTGATCGTCTCTTAGCAATGGCTACTGAGTTACGTAAAGTTGGTGCTATAGTTGAAGAAGGATATGATTTTATTAGTATAACTCCTCCTTCTCAGTTTAAACAAGCAAAGATTCATACATATAATGATCATCGTATAGCTATGTGTTTTTCTTTAGTAGCTCTATCTAATATACCAATAACAATTATTAATCCGAACTGTACAGCTAAAACATTTCCTAATTATTTTCAGCAACTATCTAAAATAAGCTATGTTAATTAAATTTAATTAATTTTTTATGTTTATTATTTATTAATTATAGATACAAGATTTAAGCTTTTAATATTACAGAAAAATATATATATGGATAGAATAAGATAATTAGCAGAGAGTCAAAAATATTTTCATTGGAGCAAATAAAAGAATAGGAGACAATTGATGTCGATTGCCCCACCGGTGATTACCATTGATGGTCCAAGTGCTGCAGGTAAAGGAACATTATGTAGAGCAATAGCAAAATCATTAAAATGGCATATGTTTGATTCTGGCATTCTTTATCGTGTACTAGCTTTATCAGCACTATATAATCGAGTCGATATAAAATCTGAAGAAGCATTATTATCATTAGCTAGATATCTTGACGTTAGTTTTATATCAGTTAATAATAAAATACATATACTTCTCAAAAATAAAAATGTAACAAGTGAAATTCGTATACCATCAGTCAGCAAAATAGCATCATGTATTGCTATATTTCCACGAGTACGTGAAGAATTACTAAGTAAGCAACGTTCCTTCCGTAAAGAACCAGGATTAGTTACTGATGGTAGAGATATGGGAACTATAGTTTTTCCTGATGCAAAAGTTAAAATTTTTCTTGAAGCTTATTTAGAAGAAAGAGCTAAACGTCGTATGATACAGTTGCAAAAAAATGGATTTAATGTTAAGTTTGAACATATTTTAGTCGAAATAAAAAAACGTGATGAGTGCGACCGTACGCGTCTTATTTCACCTTTAATACCTTCAGTAAATACTTTAATCTTAGATTCGACTAATATGTCTATTGAGCAAGTGATTAAAAAGACTCTTGATTATATTTACCAAATTTTAAAAGGTTGCAATAAGAACTAATATATTTAACTCGGTACTAAGGAATTGTTACTGGGTATTTAAAATAACCCCATTAGACAATGATGTTAGATGGACGTTAATAAAGAATTTTAAGGTCATAAATATGACTGAATCTTTTGCTCAGCTTTTTGAAGAATCTTTAAAAGAAATTGAAACACGTCCAGGTTCTATTGTTCGTGGCATAATTATAGCTATAGATAAAGATATTGTATTAGTAGATGCTGGTCTAAAATCTGAATCTGCAATTCCTATAGAGCAATTTAAAAATGCATCAGGCGAATTAGAAGTTCAGATTGGTAATGAAGTAGATGTAGCACTAGATGCAATAGAAGATGGTTTTGGCGAAACGTTATTATCACGTGAAAAAGCTAAGCGTTATGAAGCTTGGATTACTTTGGAAAAAGCTTATAAGCATGTTGAAACTGTTAATGGTATTATCAATGGCAAAGTTAAAGGTGGTTTTACAGTTGAATTAAATGGTATTCGTGCATTTTTACCAGGATCATTAGTCGATGTACGTCCAGTTAGAGATACCTTACATCTAGAAGGGAAAGAACTTGAATTTAAAGTAATTAAACTCGATCAAAAACGTAATAATGTTGTAGTATCTAGACGTGCAGTGATTGAATCTGAAAATAGTGCTGAACGAAATCAACTTCTAGAAAGTCTTCAAGAAGGTATAGAAATCAAAGGAATCGTGAAAAATCTCACTGATTATGGTGCATTCGTTGATTTAGGCGGAGTTGATGGTTTATTACATATTACTGACATGGCTTGGAAACGTGTTAAGCATCCAAGTGAAATTGTTAATGTAGGGGATGAGATTGATATAAAAGTACTTAAGTTTGATCGAGAACGTACTCGCGTATCTTTAGGTTTAAAGCAACTTGGAGAAGACCCTTGGGTAGCAATTTCTAAACGATATCCAGAAGGTAGAAAATTAACTGGTCGTGTAACTAATTTAACTGACTATGGTTGTTTTGTAGAAATAGAAGAAGGAGTTGAAGGCTTAGTACATGTTTCTGAAATGGATTGGACTAATAAAAATATTCATCCATCTAAAGTTGTTAATGTAAACGACTTAGT
This sequence comes from Pantoea sp. Aalb, assembly GCF_009829985.1. Classification (NCBI taxonomy): domain Bacteria; kingdom Pseudomonadati; phylum Pseudomonadota; class Gammaproteobacteria; order Enterobacterales; family Erwiniaceae; genus Pantoea; species Pantoea sp. Aalb. The sequence goes on along the minus strand of NZ_SZZU01000001.1, from coordinate 470,249 downwards.
GGAAATTATGGTTCTTGATATAGATGAAGAACGTCGTCGTATTTCTTTAGGTCTAAAACAATGTAAATCTAATCCATGGCAACAATTTTCAGAAACCCATAACAAAGGAGATCGTGTTGAAGGTAAAATTAAGTCTATTACTGATTTTGGTATCTTTATTGGATTAGATGGTGGTATTGATGGCTTAGTTCATTTATCTGACATTTCTTGGCATTCAAATGGTGAAGAAGCTGTTCGTGAATACAAAAAAGGAGATGAAATTTCTGCAGTTGTATTACAAGTTGATGCAGAACGTGAGCGAATATCTTTGGGTATTAAACAATTAACTGAAGATCCATTTAATAACTACATAACTTTAAATAAAAAAGGAACTATTGTAACAGGTAAAGTTATTACAATCGATACTAAAGGTGCTACAATAGAATTAGCTTATGGAGTAGAAGGTTATATAAGAGCTTCTGAAGCTTCAATGGATCGCACTGAAAATATAACTTTAATTATGAATGTCGGTGATGAAATTAAAGCAAAATTTACAGGTGTTGATCGTAAAAACCGTATTATCAGTTTATCTGTTCGAGCCAAAGATCAAGCTGATGAAAAGGAAGCTATTAGTAATGTTAATACTAAACAGGAAGATGGAGTATTTTCTAATGTTATGGTTGAAGCATTCAAAGCTGCTAAAGGTGAGTAATCAATTATCACTATTAATGTTCTTAATTTATTAAAAGATTGATCATTTTTTTGTAATTAAGAACAATTGGAGGTTATATGACCAAATCAGAGTTAATTGAAAGACTTGCTAGTCAGTATACTCATATCCCAGCTAAAATTATTGAGAATGCAATCAAAGAAATGATTGAGTACATGGTAAGCACATTAGCTAAAGGAAAACGTATTGAAATTAGAGGCTTTGGTAGTTTTTCCTTGCATTATCGTGCGCCACGTACTGGTCGTAATCCAAAAACTGGTGATAAAGTAAAACTTGAAGGAAAATATGTTCCTCATTTTAAACCAGGTAAAGAACTACGTGATCGTGTAAATATATCTATTTATAATAATTAACAGAACATAAATAATGACACCTGTTAGGTGTCGTTTTTTTTATATATTCTATTTTATCTTTATCAAATAAATTTAATGAAGAAAAAATAATTTAAAAACAATATTATTTTTTCTTCTAATTAAGTTTTGATGGACAATCAAAGGTATTTAAATTTAATTTTAATAATATTGTTATTCTGTATTAATAAATATAAATTTAAAAGTATATGAAAATACTGTAATGAGCGTGGTAAGGTATTATCATAGTACATAATCATATAATAAAATCAGTTATTTTATATTCTTAATTATTAGTATTTAATAAATAAGGAAAAATCATGTGAAATACTATTATATATTCATGAATTGAATAAAAAATAAAAATAGCCGATATATATTATGTATAGCATTAATTTCACAGCTAAAACAATTTACACCTATTAAAATATTAATAGTAGATTTTTCTTCAGTATTAAATATTCTTGGATGTTTAAATTGCGTTAGGCCTAAAACAGCGTGAATAAGTAATGTATCAAGAAAAAGATTATTCTACATGGAGCACATTCCGCCGACTATGGCCGATGATAGCACCCCACAAGATAGGTTTATTTGCATCTACTTTATCACTGATGCTTAATGCAGCAGGAGATACTCTGATCATTTCCTTATTAAAACCTTTACTAGATGATGGCTTTGGTAAATCGAATCAGTCTGTTTTACTTTGGATGCCAATAGTTATTATCTGTTTAATGATAGCACGTGGTGTAACTAGTTATATTTCTAGTTATTGCATATCATGGGTTTCAGGTAATGTAGTTATGGATATGCGTCGTCGTTTATTTAGTCATATGATGAGTATGCCTGTTGCTTTTTTTGATCAGCAATCGACTGGTACTTTATTATCTCGTATTACATATGATTCAGAACAAGTGGCATCTTCATCTTCTGGTGCTTTGGTTACTTTAGTACGTGAAAGTGCTGTTATTATAGGTATGTTTGTAATGATGTTTTACTATAGTTGGAGAATATCCTTAATTCTCATTTTACTTACACCTATAGTTTCCTGTGCAATTTGTAATATTTCCAAACGTTTTCGCAGTATAAGTAAAAATATGCAAAATGCTATGGGACAAGTAACGACCAGTGCTGAACAAATGCTTAAAGGACATAAAGAGATATTAATTTTTGGTGGCCAAGAGATAGAAACAGAACGTTTTTCTCAGGTTAGTAATAAGATGCGTCAGCAGCATATGAAATTAATATCTACTTCATCAATTTCTGATCCATTAATTCAGCTTATTGCATCATCAGCATTAGCTTTCATACTATATATTGCAAGTTTTCGAAGTGTGATGGAAACATTAAGTGCAGGAACTATTACTGTAATATTTTCGGCAATGATTGCCCTTATGCGTCCTCTAAAAGCATTGACTAATGTTAATGCACAATTTCAACGTGGTATGGCTGCATGTCAAACTTTATTTGGTATTTTAGATAGTGATAAAGAAATGGATCATGGTAAACGTGAATTAGGACGAGCAAAAGGTAATATAGAATTTCGTAATGTTACTTTTAGTTATCCTGGGCAGACTATTCCAACATTACGTGATATTAATATGATTCTTTCAGCAGGTAAAACAGTTGCATTAGTAGGAAGTTCTGGTTCTGGTAAATCAACAATGGTCAGTTTATTAACACGTTTCTATGATATTACTCATGGAAAAATTCTATTAGATGGTTATGATTTACGAGAATATACATTACGTTCCCTTCGTAATCAAGTTGCATTAGTTTCGCAAAATGTATATTTATTTGATGATACAATAGCTAATAATATCGCTTATGCATGTAATAATAAATACTCTCGTAAAGAGATAGAACGAGCAGCAAATATGGCTCATGCTATGAATTTTATTAAAAATATGGAGAATGGTTTAGATACATTAATTGGTGAAAATGGAATATTACTTTCTGGTGGACAAAGACAGCGTATTGCTATTGCACGTGCATTATTACGTGATTGTCCTATTTTAATTCTTGATGAAGCAACGTCTGCTTTAGACTCTGAATCAGAACATGCAATTCAATCAGCGTTAGAGGAATTACAAAAAAATCGTACATCTTTGATTATTGCACATCGCTTATCAACAATTCAAAAAGCTGATGAAATTGAAGTGGTTGAAGATGGATGTATCGTCGAAAAAGGTACACACAATGTTTTATTAGTTAAAAAAGGCATTTATGCTCAACTTCATAAATTACAACAATTTAATTAAATAAAAAATAATATATCATGAATCATATTTGGAGTGGACGTTCAAAACTATGGATTATATTATGGCCATGTAGTGTATTATATGGAGTAATTACTTGGTTAATTAAAATAAGTTTTAAATGTGGTTGGCGTAAACGTTGGCGTGCTAAGTGTCCAGTAGTCGTAGTAGGTAATCTTACAGTTGGAGGTAATGGTAAAACACCAGTTGTAATTTGGTTAATTCAGGCATTACAAGAACGAGGTTTACGCATCGGTGTAGTATCACGTGGTTATGGTGGTAAAGCTAAGCGGTATCCATTATTAGTTACTGAAGATACATCACCTAGTCAAGCTGGAGATGAACCTGTCATGATCGCACAGCGTACACAAGTACCAGTAGCCGTAGCACCGAATCGTTATTTAGCTGCTAAAGCATTATTAGATGCACACGATATTGATGTAATTGTTACTGATGATGGTTTACAACATTATGCATTACATCGTGATATTGAAATTGTAGTAATTGATGGAGTACGTAGATTTGGTAATGGTTGGTTGTTACCAGCTGGTCCTATGCGTGAACGTGTGTCTAGATTATCTAATGTAGATGCTATTATCGTTAATGGTGGTCATGTAAATGTAAATAATATAGAAATTGCTATGACAATAAAACCTGGTTTAGCTATTAATTTATTAACAGGAAAACCTATTAGTTTACATAAATTACCACCTATTGTCGCTATGGCAGGGATAGGGTATCCACCAAACTTTTTTAATATGATTAAGAAACAAGGTATTAATCCAATAGCAGAAATTGCCTTTACAGATCATTATGTTTATAGCAAAGCAGAATTACATAGTTTAACTAAACAAGATCAATGCCTCTTAATGACTGAAAAAGATGCTGTTAAATGTCGGAATTTTGCTCAACCTAATTGGTGGTATCTATTAGTTGATGCACATCTTCATGGTAGCAGGGTATCTACATTACTAGCTGATATTGTTGAGCTTTATACTACTACGCGTGATGTACGATTACGCTATTAAAACTTACAAAGCAATAAAATAATATATAAAATGAGATTTTATCTATTATCTATATTACTTAATTTAAGTAGTTAATTTTTATATAACATACAAGCAAACTACTTAATAAAATAAACTTGATCTAAAAGGATAAAACTATGGATCACCGTTTACTTAAAATTATTGCTTGTCCACTTTGTAACGGAAAATTTTATTATAGTAAAGCTCAACAAGAGTTAATTTGTAAATCTGATGGATTGGCTTTTCCAATACGAAATGGAATTCCAGTATTAATTGAAGTTGAAGCACGTACATTATCTATAGAAGAGATTTATTCATGAATTTTATTGCTGTAATTCCAGCTCGATTTAATTCAAAACGTTTTCCGGGAAAGCCATTGGTATGCATTAAAGGTAAACCAATTATTATACATATGATTAACCGTATTAAAAAATCTGGTGCTTATCGTATAATTGTTGCAACTGATCATCCTGATATAGCTTCTGCCGTGATTGCTGCTAAAGGAGAAGTGTGTTTAACACATTCTCAACATCAATCTGGTACAGAACGCTTGGTAGAAGTAATTGATAAATATCAATTTGCTGATGAGACTATTGTAGTAAATGTACAAGGAGATGAACCAATGATTCCACCAGATATTGTACGTCAAGTAGCATGTAATTTAGTACAACAAAAAAATAGTTGTATGGCTACAATTGCAGTTCCTATTACTAATATAGAAGATGTTTTTAATCCCGATGTTGTTAAAGTAGTCACCGATGCATATGGTTATGCAATTTATTTTTCACGGGCTGCTATCCCGTGGGATCGTGAGGCTTATGCTGAAAAATGTAAACAAATTGGTAAATTATTACTACGTCATATTGGAATTTATGCATATCGTGCTAAATTTATTCGTCGCTATGCTACTTGGAAACCTTGTCCATTAGAAAACATTGAGTTATTAGAACAGCTTCGTGTATTATGGTATAGAGAAAAAATTCATGTTGATATAGTAAAGACTAATATCAATATAAGTATTAATACACCAGAAGATATTAAAAGTTTGTTATTAGCAATGGATTAATTATATGTAATTGTAGGTAGTATTTATATACTAAATCTAACAGAAATATTAATATATTTATATATTAAATTGAGTATAATTGAGCATAAAATTTTATGAATTATAAAGTAATTAATGTTACGACTTTTTCAGAAAACTGTATAGTTATTTGGGATAAAAATAATATTCAACAAGCAGCATTAGTAGATCCTGGTGGTGATACAGAATTAATTATAAAGGTTTTATCTGAACTTAAATTAATAATATCACAGATATTATTAACACATGGACACATTGATCATGTTGGTGCTGCAATAGAACTAGCAACTTATTATCAAGTGCAAATTATTGGACCTCACTTTCTTGATGCATTTTTGCTAAATACTTTACCAATGCAGAGTTCTTTATTTAGTTTACCAAAATGTAAACCTCTAATACCAGATAAATGGTTAGAAGAAGGTGAACAGATTATGATAGGTAATACTATTATATTAGACGTAATACATTGTCCAGGACACACACCAGGCCACGTTGTATATTTTGATCGTATAAATCGTTTATTAATTTCTGGTGATGTAATTTTTAATGGTAGTATAGGACGTACTGATTTTCCTCGTAGTAGTAAAAAAGATTTAATTAATAGCATTAAAAATAAATTATTACCATTAGGTGATGATATAACTTTTATACCAGGTCATGGAATAACTTCGACAATAGGTTATGAAAGCAAGAACAATCCTTTTATTAAATAAAAAAGTTGTGCTTGCTTTATAGTTAATAAAAATATTTTATAATACTTCTATAATGGCTTTACATAATCTGGAAATATTTTCTAACGTAATACCTGCTATGTTAATTCTACTGGAATTTACGGCATAAATAGCAAAATCTTCACGTAAACGTAATATTTGATCTTGATCTAATCCAATAAAAGAGAACATACCCTTCTGATTAATGATAAAATTAAAATTTTTTCCTTTTTCAGATAGTATCTGCATAAATTGATAACGCATATTTTGAATACGTTGTCGCATATAATATAGTTCTTGTTCCCAAATCTTACGTAATAATCTATCATTTAGAATTGTTACTACTATTGCAGCACCATGAACTGGTGGATTAGAATAATTAGCACGAATATTATATTTTACTTGACTAAAAGTAGTTTTAGCAATATCGCTATTAGCTGCAATTAGTGTTAATCCTCCTACACGTTCATTATAAAGACCAAAATTTTTAGAATAAGAATTAGAAATAATTAGTTCATCATGAGAAGCTGCAAAAATACGCAATCCTTTAGTATCTTCATCTAATCCATAAGCAAACCCTTGATAAGCTAAATCAAATAATGGTAACCAACCTTTTTTTTTCGATAATGTTGCTAATATTTTCCATTGATTAATAGTTGGATCAAGACCAGTTGGATTATGACAACACCCGTGAAATAGTACTGCATCACAAGCATTTGCTTTTTGTAAAGATGTTAGCATGCCACAAAAATCAAGTTCATGACTAATTGAATTATAGTAGTTATAATAGCAAACTTGAAGACCAGCTGAACTAAATATATTTTTATGATTAGGCCAACTAGGATTACTTATCCAGATCCGTTTAATATTAGTGTTAGTAGCTATAAAATCAGCAGCTATACGTAATGCACTAGTGCCACCTGGAGTTTGTGCTGTACAAGCACGATTAGTATGAATGATTTCACTATTTATGCCAAATAAAAGTTCTTGTGTAAAACGAGCAAAGTCGCTTAAACCATCAATATTAAGATAATTTTTAGTTGTTTCATTTTCTAATAGATATTGTTCAGCTTGTTTTACACTATTAAGAATTGGAGTATTACCAGTTTCATCTTTATATACACCTATACCTAAGTTAATTTTATTATGTCGTTTATCTGCATGAAACAGTTCAGCTAACCCTAAAATTGGATCAGTAGGAGCTGCAAATATTGATTCAAACATTATTGAAGTCCAGTTATGAAAACTGTAATTTATTCTGTTAAGAAAGAAATATATACTAAAATATTTATTAAAATCATCTAAAAATGAAATGGAGCTTGGTAGCTCCTTTTGAATTTTATTGTATAAATAATTAATTAACTAATTTAAATTAGCTAATTAAAATTGATAAACCAATCCTACAGCCACTATATTTCCAGGTGAATACATTGGATCAATTTTATAATTGAAATAAGTAGTTAACTTTTTATTGAACGAATATGTTGCTCCCAATGAAATATATTTTTCTGTAGCAATACCTCCAATTGTAGTTTCTGAATAAGAGATAGAAGGACTTAAGCCGAAATCAAACTTATATTGAGCTACTATTTCAAAAGTACTACCTCTTTTAGCAAATGTAGGAATATAAGGAATTTTTTTCTTAGTTTTACTGAAAATAAAAGATGAGGATGAGTTAGGTGATGAGTGAGGTGATGTGTCTGATGGTATGTCTGATGCTGGTTTTATTGCTGGTATTTTTGTTGTTATTGTTTTTGATGTAAGAGGAATTTCATTAATTGTATGACTATATGTTGCTGCTAAATAAAACTTATCTGTATCATATTTCAATGCAGTAGCCCATGTATGACCACGTTTCATAGGCATAACAACACTACGATTATGATTCATCATTTGATTACTACTAAACGTGCTATTACTATATGCTGCTGCAATTCCTACCCCCATAGGAATATTATAAGAAGTTGAAATACCATAGCCATGACCGTTAGAAAGAAGAAGATTAGGGCGATTATTTTGACCTTGATATTGGATAGCAAAGTCCCAACCATTAACTAAACCAAAAAAATTAGTATTATTGTAAGTTAAAAAACCAGAACCACGACCCTGCATAAAATTATCTGAACGAATAGCTATTCCTCCAAACTCTGGATTCTTATGACTCCAAGATGTTATATTATAAATTATACCATAATTCCGACCATAATCTATTGAACCCATATTACCTAATTTTAATCCAGCAATACCTAAAATAGTTTTATTATGATTTATTTCATTAATATCTTCAGAACCATTAGCAAGGATTTTATATTCCCACTGACCATAACCACTTATATCTTCATTAATACGAGTTTCACCTTTGAAACCAAAATTAATATAACTTTTATCTCCATCATCCTTTGATTCACGAGATATGTAACGTACACCGGAAGCCTTTCCGTATAAATCAAGTTTGTTACCACCTTCATTATATACTTCTAATGCATTTGCTGTACCACTTACAGTTAATAAAGAAGGAATAACTACTGCAAGAATTTTTTGCTTTATCACTTTTTTACCCTCATTGGAATGACTTAAATATCTGTAATTACTATTAGCAAATTATTAGAAAACCCTTGAAAGAAGTTGAATATCTTCTATTCTACCTAGGATTGCTTATTTTAGCTTGAAAATAACATAAAATAACATAAATATTTTAATTAAAAACATGAACATTTATATACTTTAATAAGTATTACAGGCTATTTATAGCTCATATAAAGACAAAAATTATAATTTTATTGATACACTAAATAAATTTTAATTAATTAATACTAAAAATTTAAATTGCGTGGTGTACGTGGAAAAGGAATGACATCTCTCACATTTCTTACACCTGTAATATATGCAATTAATCGTTCAAGACCTAAACCAAAACCTGAATGAGGTACAGTACCATAGCGACGTAAGTCACGATACCACCAATAGTCATTTTTGTTTAATCCTATTTTTTCCATACTCATATCTAATACATCTAAACGTTCTTCACGTTGCGAACCACCAATAATTTCACCTATTCCTGGTGCTAAAATATCCATTGCTGCAACTGTTTTACCATCTTTATTTAATCTCATATAAAAAGCTTTAATATTTTTAGGATAGTTTTTAACCACCACTGGTATTTTGAAATATTTTTCAGCTAAATAACGTTCGTGTTCAGACGACATTTCAGTTCCCCAAAAAACAGGATTTTCGAACTTTTGGTTGCTTTTTAATAAAATTTCAATTGCATCAGTATAGTCTATTTGAGCAAAACTCGTTTCAATAAAAAGTTCTAAACGTGAAATAACTTCTTTATTCACACGATCAGTAAATAACTTAAGATCATCAGATCTTTCTATTAAAATAGCTTTAAATACATATTTTAACATCATTTCAGCTAATTCGGCAGCATTGTCTAATGTTGCAAATGCAGTTTCTGGTTCTAACATCCAAAATTCCGCCAAATGACGACTAGTATTAGATTTTTCTGCTCGAAAAGTTGGACCAAAAGTATATATTTTAGATAATGCACAAGCATAAGTTTCACCGTTTAACTGTCCAGATACGGTTAGAAAAGCTTCCTTACCAAAGAAATCTTCATTAAAATCTACTTTTCCTTGGTTATTACGTGGTAGATTTTCTAGATCTAATGTTGAAATACGAAACATTTCGCCACTACCTTCAGCATCAAACGATGTAATCAGAGGAGTAGACACCCAAAAATAACCGTTTTCATTAAAGAAGCGATGTAATGATTGAGCTAGAGTATGGCGTATTCTAGCAACTGCACCAATAATATTAGTTCGTGCTCTTAAGTGTGCTACTTCTCGTAAATATTCAAGGCTATGATGTTTTGCGGCTATTGGATAACTTTCTGGATTATTAATCCAACCAATAACCTCAATTTGAGTAGTTTGTATTTCAAATTCTTGTTTTCTACCCAGTGATTTAACTAATATACCATTGATTATTACAGAACATCCAGTTGTTAAATGTAAAACTTCATTATGATAATTAATTAAAGAACTATTAGCTATAACCTGAATGCAATTTACACATGAACCATCATAAACAGCAATAAAAGAGAATCCAGCTTTAGAATTTCTTCGAGTACGTACCCAACCGCGTACAGTAATTTTACTGTTAATCGGCACAAGGTTTTGCAGTATATTTGCTATAGGTACTACTCTCATAAAATTCCCCTAAAGGTTTTTTATTAAACATACTGAAAAGTATCTTATCTCTATATCATATTCTCTATATCATATTCTATATATCATATTCTATCATTAGAAAATATATGCATTGATTGTTATTTAATTAAATTTTTTAATAATTTTTTATTAATTTTTAGTAATGCAAACATATTTTGCTTTTTCATTTTTAGTATTCTTGATTTTTTCATATATAAATTTTATAAAAAATTTAGCAGATTATTAAAATAATTTAATATATTTTATCTAATTAGCATAAAATCAAACAGTCAAATTTTAAATATTAATTATATTTTTATTAAAAGTAATGCAACTTGAACCTTGTTCTGTTAAGAACTATATCACATTGTTCGAAATAAATTTATATAAATACAATAATTAGTGCATATTTTAAAATATGAATATATCATTCTAGTAGTCTATATTTATTTATTAAATTTTTTTTAAGATTATACATCTTTATTAAGCGATAACAATAGCAATAGTACTAATTACTATAATTTTATTTAATTTACATTCTATAAAATAATGTATGATATAAAATCACTAAGTGATTACTATTCCTAATAGAATATACATAACCTGATATTTATATTCTATTGATGTTATTATTTTAATAATAAAATATTGATTGTTTATTAGTATTTAATTAAAACCATCTATTATTGCAAATAAAAAATAACTTCATATTTATGAAATAAATAATATAACAATAAGAAATTTTCTAAATAATCTAATTTTATCTTATTAAAAATTTAAGTTAACATTAAGAATTAATGATGTAATATAATAAATATACTTTAAGATTTAATCTAGTACATATTAATAAAATTTTATGAATATTTAATTAATTAAGTTTTATTAACATAAAAATGTATATAATATATCTTTATATCCTATAATAATTATTAATATTATGTTATCTATGGTAATTTATGTTATATCCTTTTTTTCGTTCAATATTATTTAAACTTGATCCAGAATATGCAAATAAAATAATTGTTAAAGCATTACGTTTTATTAGTGGTACATTTTTAGAAAGATTGACGTATCAAACTCTACCATTACGTCCAGTTAGCTGCATGGGATTAAATTTTCCAAATGCTCTTGGTCTTGCTGCAGGACTTGATAAAAATGCTGAATATATTAATGTTTTTAATGCAATGGGATTTGGTTTTATTGAAGTAGGTACAGTGACTCCACTTCCACAATCTGGTAATAGTAAGCCACGTATATTTCGTTTATTAGAAGTAGAAGGCATTATTAACCGTATGGGCTTTAATAACTACGGAGTTGATTATTTAGTAGAAAATCTTAAGAAAACATCTTTTAAAGGAATATTAGGAGTTAATATTGGTAAAAATACTAATACCCCTATAGAAGATAGTAAAAAAGATTATCTAATTTGCATGGAAAAAGTTTATAGTTATGCGGATTATATTGCTATTAACATTTCATCACCTAATACACCAAAATTACGTACAATACAATATAATGAAGCATTAGACAATTTACTTTCAGCTGTTAAAAGCAAACAAAAAGAGTTACAACAAATATATTTTAAATATGTTCCAGTAGTAGTAAAAATTGCTCCTGATTTTTCTATCAAAGAATTAACTAAAGTTGCTAGCAGTTTAATCTATCATAATATTGATGGAGTAATTGCTACTAATACTACACTAGATCGTACCCTTGTCACAAGCATAAAATATGCAGAAGAAAAAGGTGGATTAAGTGGTCGTCCACTACAATTACGTAGTACTGAGATAATACGTTGTCTTTCACATGCATTACGTGGTAAATTACCTATTATTGGAGTAGGAGGAATTGATTCTATTATTTCTGTTCGTGAAAAAATAGCTGCTGGCGCTACGTTAGTACAAATATATTCAGGACTTATTTATAAAGGTCCTAAATTAGTTAAAGATATTATTACTAATCTTTAAAAAAATATTTAAATTCAGGATAAATATATATTAAAATTAGATCAATCAATATTTTATTATGTTAAAATTAGATAATAAAAATACAATTTCAAATTTATAAGTTATTATAAATATAACTAATTTACTTAATTAATAATTTTTTAATTTGCAAACCTATACTAATTATACTTTACTGTTATTTTATATAATTTATTTATAACAATGTTATATTGCTAATTGGGATACAACAACAGGGAAATATCATTCCATCTTCATGAATATTATCTAAATAAGATTTATTCAATAATTTAACGGTACCAGATATAAGATGTAGTTTACATTTACCACAAATACCTGATCTACATGAATATGGAATTAGAAAACCGTATAGTTCTAATTGTTCTAAAATAATTTGTTTATTATTCCCAATAATTTCATGTTTTTTATAGTTAATCACAACATGATGACGATTTTTTGATAAGAAAAGCTTTTTTCTTTCCATGTTCATTTCAAAATAATAAATTTGTTATTGTTATTTATAAACAATAACAAATTTATATAAAATCATATATGAACTCAAGTAATGAAATCTTATTAGATTAAAATATTTATAAAAAGTAATATTTTTATGTATTAAATATACTTTAAATTTTCTTACAGTATTAAGATTTATGACATATCAATTCAATTCTACTAACAATATTTAGCATGAACATTTAATCATATTTCAAGAATAATCATTTTTGCTAATGTAAGAAATAAATATCTGTTTAATAAATATTATATATCTATACAATATTGTATCAAAAATGTTATTTGATATGATTAACAATCGATCATATCAATAGGTAGTAATACATGTTAACTACGATATTAAATAATTCTTATGCCCAAGTAAAATAATTATGTATAATTCTAATTAATTATGCATTTCAAATCTTGTTTATGTTAGTGTAATAAATCGATTTTTATTATTAATATGTTTATTATATTAACGAATATTATATCATTTTGATTAATATGTATTTTTTTAGTTATATAATTAAAATATAAAAAGTATTTATAGTTGAAGTTCTAATTAGATTCGCTAAGTTAATAAATTTGTCAAAGTTTATTTATGTAGTATTCTTTAAGCTTAATTTCTATTTTAATTGTTATAATTGTATCTTTTATTTTGTCAATAGTAATTAGATATTTTAACGTATTAATTTTTACTATCATAGAATTAGTAGTTTCTAACAGTGACTAATTAATTTTTGTATTGCTTGGACTTATATTTTGATAATCGATTTTATTGCATTGAGTTATATTTTATATATGTCAAAGTTATTATAGTTTTATTTGTAATGTAATTACATGTACATGTAATTAATATTATATAGGAATACTATTCCTTTTAATATAATACTGGTAATACTAACTAAAGAATTTAATACATAATATCTTTCTACTATCATAGGAAGAGTAATTCTCCTATAGAAAAGTAAAGAATCGCATGGCAATAGATAGCGTTTTTCATTTTTATTATCAGTATTATAGTAAAAATATTCAAAATGATAATAATTTATTATCTATAGTAAAATACTAGCAAGTATATTTAACTAAGGTAGTAAGAAAATTATTAGTTATTAATACATAATTAATATATTTGTAATAACTTTCATTTTTCTATGAACTGGAATCGGTTAATAAATATTTACTCTGTACCGAATGCATTTTTGCATTAATGATAATTATTACTATGTTCATGATTATGACTATTAATTAGATGTTTATTTATATTCGATTTAATAAAAATATAAATTAATGATTTAATATTGATAGATAATCATAAATATATTGCTAAAGTTAATGAAATTAAACGTTGGATGTACTATTTCAAGTTTGAATAATTACTATATATCACATTAATAATTAGTAGGTAGACTTGATTTATTAATTGTATGCATAAAAAATAAGAAGTAAATTTAATTACTGGAAATTTCAATAGTGTTAGTGTTAAATCTAGTTAAGTAAAAATTTAAAGTCGAAATATAGATATAGGCATCATAAAAAGTATAGTATTAACTGATTATCTTGATCATGTAAAAATTAAAAATTAAAATATGTCTTGATGTAGGTATAGAAAAACAGTTGAATAAATATGGTATGCTCTGATTGATAAACTATAAATTGGTTGTAAAAGGATTTACTTAGCATATTTATTTTTAGGTTATAATAGTAAATTACAACCTAACACTAGAGATAATAGTTAAAACTATATAGTATTTAAAATACTACCTATTTTAATCAAACATTAAAGTAATTCATGTTATGTATGATTAGAAAGTAAAACAATTAATAAATTTGATTTATTAACATAGGTAATGTGGCATTATTTCGTAGTTATTGTGTTACTACTGTTAGATATGTTGTTTCAAAACTGATAAATATATAACGATTTATCAATTATATATCTGTTTTTTTCATTTGTTTCGTTTTATTATTTTAACATATTAAAATTTAATTAAGATAAATATAAGATTAAAAAAATAGTAATATTATTACTATTATTGATCTGTTTATGTCTAGCATATTTGTAAAAATAGGAGCATTTGCTAATTATTATTTATGATTATGTTCCTATATTAATTATAATAGAGTACTTTATTAGCTGTTTTAATATAAAAATTAACTTTAAAAATTATTTAATTAATAGTAAAAATTATAATTTGCATACAATCTTAAAAAGAAAAATTGATAATTTTTTATCAGGTTATATCTATATATAGATTTAGTTTTTTATATGTATGAAACAAGATGGAAAAAATTAAGTAAATTTACTAGTTTATAAGTAATTTCAATAACTATTGGAGAATTTAGTAAGATACAATAAAAATTGTTGATTCGATAGATTAGATTAATACTTTATTTATTAATTCAATAATTAATAACACTACTAATATTAAGAGGCAAATACAAAAGATATCAAATAATTTAAACTAAAAAATAAATAGTATTTCCATAGAAACATTCCCAATAGATATAAACTTTGCATGAAGTAAGCCATAGTATGAAATGGTTGCAACCAAGACTAAAAATGATTATTAATAATAGTAACTTGTTTGTATTTAAAGCAAAGTTAAATGAATATCCACAGTTAAAAAGAGCGAAAAAATAAAAAAATGAAATGGTTCATAATCGGAGCTGTACTAGCATTAACAGGTTGTGGTAGCGACTTTACTGAAAATAAATATTATCAGATACCAGCAGGTAATAAGCTGGAATTAGCTAGAACTCATCAATATAGTTGTAATCATCCTGTAATTTGGGTAGAAAAAGTAAACTTATCTGATTATTTATTAGGGAATGGTTTAGTATACCAAATCAGCAAAGTGAAATATAATGCTGCTACTAATAATTTATGGGCAAGTCCACTTGATACACAACTTAAAGAAACATTGATACATAATCTTACTAAAAAAATTCCAGGTGGTTTAATAACTAGTGAACCACTTTGTAAAAATTACTATAACTTGATAGTTTATCTACGTGATTTCCATGGACGTTTTGATGGACAAGTGGTAATAAGTGGTGAATGGTTATTACGGCATAAAACTAATCTGATTAAAAATAATTTTAATATTACTATACCACAAACTCA
Organism: Pantoea sp. Aalb; assembly: GCF_009829985.1. Lineage (NCBI taxonomy): Bacteria > Pseudomonadati > Pseudomonadota > Gammaproteobacteria > Enterobacterales > Erwiniaceae > Pantoea > Pantoea sp. Aalb. Next base: position 454,310 of record NZ_SZZU01000001.1, on the reverse strand, counting down.
AGATAATTATTCTTCATTAGTAGAAGCATTGTCTATTGGTTGGGATATCATATCTAAACAAATTGCTAATAATATAATAAAAAATAATAATATTAATAATAAAAATATCTTTTAAAAAAATGACTCTCTGTTATGTAGTATATATTTTATATACTTAATGAACATTTAGTATTTGTACTACATAACTGAATTAATGTTCTGATATGTTGTGGTTTAATTTATTATTTTTATATAAGATCAAATATACGAAAAATTTTTATTATATATATATTTAAACAAATTAAAAAAAAGATGTATCTTTAAATAAGCCTACTTTTAAATCAGTAGCTGTATAAATTAAGTGGTTATCAACAAATACTTCTCCATCTGCTACCCCTACTATAAGTTTACGTTTAATAATTCTTTTTAAATGAATTTTATAAGTAACTTTTTTATCTGTCGGTAAAACTTGTCCAGTAAACCTTACTTCACCTACACCTAAAGCTCGTCCCTTTCCTTCTGCTCCTAACCATCCAAGATAAAATCCTACTAATTGCCACATGGCGTCAAGACCAAGGCAACCTGGCATAACTGGATCACCAATAAAATGGCAATTAAAAAACCAAAGATTTGGGTAAATATCTAATTCCGCTTCTACAAAACCTTTACCATAATGACCATCATTCTCAGTCATTTTAACTACCCGATCCATGATAAGCATGTTACCAGACGGAAGAGGTGGCCCGTTCTCACCGAATAGCTCACTTCGACCTGAAGCAATTAGCTCTTCTTTGTTATAGGATCTTTGTTTATCTATTTTATCTATCATATGTTCAATAGCCTTGATGTCTTATTAATATGGGGAAATAATTTCTCCTAATAAATATAATTAATAGCTATGTTTAAACCAATTAAATAAACGTAATAACCATGGTTTTTGATATATTCCATGTTGATTCAATTGATTAATACGTTCTTTAATAAGATATAGCAGTGATTCATCGTTGTTTTGTATACTTCGCCAGACAATACCAGTGAGTAATGGTAATGCTTCTTCTATACTATCAACTGCCCATATATGAAATTGTCCGATTTTAACTGCATCTACTACATCTTGATTTAAACTAAGGTGATGAACATTACTAGTAGGTAAAATAACTCCTTGTTTACCAGTAAGGATACGAGCATTACAAATTTTAAAAAATCCCTCAATTTTGCGACTTACTTCTCCTACTGCTTGAACCTTACCAAATTGATCTACTGATCCAGTTACTGCAATTTGTTGATTTAAAGGCTTATTAGCTAAAGCACTAATTAATACGCAAAGTTCTGCTAATGATGCACTATCTCCGTTAACCTCTGAATAGGATTGTTCTAATACTAATGAAGCAGAAAAAGGAAAATGTTGTTGTAATTCTAATTGTGAAATTAAATAAGCTTGCATAATCATTACGCCTTTTGCATGAATATTATCTCCTAGATCTAATTTGCTCTCAACATCAGTACATTCATTATCTCCAGGATATACAACGCAAGTAATACGTAATGGTGTACCCCAAGCAAGAGGATGTCCAGAACATTCAACAACTGAGAGGCCATTAATTTGTCCTATTACTTCATCTGTTGTATTGATAATCATTTGATTAGATAAAATATCATCATACATACGTTCAGATATAAAACTTTCACGCCAAGCTTTTACTTCTAATGCTTTTTTTAGAGATTTAGCATTTAAACTATTACCATGTATTGCTGTCTCTTGTAATTGACGTCGTAACCAAGTAGGGCATAATGGTAGAATATTTTGGTCTCCTGTAATACGTACAGCTTCATTAATTAAAAGAGGCCAGAAATCAACTTCTGGTTGTGGTAAACCAATTGATTTTGCTTGTGCTAATGTCCATTGACACCAAGATTTTATATCATTTTCTTTTCTTATTAGTAAGTTTTCTTCAAACTCACTATAAAGAGCTATTTTGTATATTTCATTATCTAATTCTTGAAAAGAAGCTAATGTATTACGATTACCACATAGCACTAGTCGTAATTGTAGTGGTAATGCAGGAATTGAGATAGGTAGTGGTTGACGTTCATTTTGTGAAGACCAATAAAAATGACCTTGTTCAATATATTTACGTAAACGTAGCCATAATAACGGTTGTAGTAGAAATGTATTAATTGATAAAATTAAAGTACCACCATTAGCCTTATGTATTAATCCAGGTTCAAGTTGGATATGATCTTTAAATTGACGTACACAACCAAAAAGTTGTTCTGATTCAAACCAATTAGCTTGATAAACTCCTCCATCACTAGTAAATGGACAATTACAATCAGTTGGTGGAATTAGAATAACAGTATCATCTATAATTTGATATTCACCTCCAAAAAGTGTAATTGATTTTGATTGAAAACGCTTTGCAGCCGTCATAATCCAAGAAAAATAATCTATATTTTCTTGACTACATAGTAATAATATAAAATTATTTGTTTGATTATATAAATGAGCTAGTGCGTTTAATAGTCGTGGTTGAACATCAGCAAGGTTATCACTATCATTTAAGAAGATATTTGAAAAAATAGATTGATAACGAATACTATTCGGTTGAAGTGCCTGCCATGTAAGTTTAGTGCTGGTCAAGATATTTGCATTAATTAAATTGAAGGAAGAACAATTATACAATAATTAGTTTAATTAAGCGCTGTAGATTTTTTTATTTAAATGATATTAAAAAAGTATTTCACTTTTGATTTTTTTTGAAGAAGAATAGTGATAAGACTTAAATAATGTATCTTAAATAATTCTAAATTATAATAAAATATGAGTTTATAAATAGAAAAATTCTATAATGTAAATTACATTTTAGATTTAGTTTGTCTTATTAAATTTAATCTATAATTAATTATCTTAAATTCAGTTAAATAATTTTACACGAAGTAAAAACCCCGTTAAGCCGGGGTTTTTACTTTTTTACATAAATATAGATGCTTGATGTAATATAATGTCTTGAAAACCTCGTACATTAATTTCAACACGACGATCTGGTGCTAAGCATTCGATTAAGGCTTTACGCTTTTTAAAATCATCACAAGAATGGCCTGTAATTGATTGAGATTTACCCATACCATGTGCCGTAATGTTATCATATGGAATATTCTTTGATATTAAGAAATCAACAATAGCTTGTGCACGTTGTTCAGATAGTTTTTGATTATACTTATCTGGACCAATGCGGTCAGTAAAGCCTAGAACAATAATAGAACTATCTTGAGCATTCATTTTACTTAAATCTTTGTAAAGATTTTCTAGAGCTATTTTACCTTGTTCCTTTAAAGTAGCTTTATTAAAAGCAAATAAAAAATCAGATTTTAAGTGAAAATGTTTAGTCTTAATAATCCTTACTGGTGCTATTGTTTTTACTTGATTAAAATGATAAGAAAGACCTAAAGTAAGCATACCACTGTCAGGACGAGAACCAGTAACCTCTGCATCTCCGACTCGATTTATCCATTGATAATCTAAATGAGTAACCCAGCTTTCTGCTAGAGAATAATCAATTCCAAAAGCAAGTAATGGAGCAATTCCTGTATCATGATCACGAATACGTTCACTATCCAAATGTCTACTTTCAGTTGCATCAGCACGCCATAACATGCCTCCTAGACGAGTATATATATCTACATCATCAAATATTGGATAACTAAATTTAGCTGATGCTTGAAGACCATGTGCCCTAAATGCACCATTAATGAAATCACCTTTGTATGCTATACGTCCTAACCAATCATAACCTACTTCAAAAGCTAAGTCCTCTTTAACTTGATATCCTAAAATGAGACCTACACCCACTTGTGATTTTTTAGTGGGACCATCATTGTGGTCATAATCATTACCAAAATGCCTAGTATCATGGTATCTACTCCAACCCATTTTACCGCCAGTATACCAAGTTTTATTCTTAGGGACGGCTTGCGCTACAGTAGTGAAGCCAGCCAATGCTACTGCAATTGCTATAGCTGTTTTTTTCATTTGCGCCTCGTTATCATCCAAAATCCAAATATGCAATTAGCAAAAATTTTGTTCTTGATTGTAATCTTTTGCCGAGTCAAAATGCTCGTTTATGACTTTATCAAAAAAACTGAGCCTATTCAGCACCGTGGCAAGATAAAGTCTACAACGAGATTGGAAAGTTACAAGTATGATGTAAAACTAGATCATAAAAAACAGGTAATTACACATATATTTTAATAAGTAACATAACATACTATTAATCGATTTATAAAAAATATAATTATATTTTTTATAATATTATTTAATTTTTAACTTCACTTTAAATAAGTTTCAACTTGATCCTTACACTTCGACAATAGAATAAAAGATTTTGCTTTGCTCTATACTTATCATATTAAAGAAAAAAATATATTTTTAAATAAAAAAATACTTTTCATATATAAACGAAATTTATAAAAAATATTTAAAAAAATTACTATAATAGGCATATTAAAGGAATGATTTTAAATATCAATAATCACTGATAAATAATAATTCAGTAAATATAAATTTTATTTGCACTTTTATAGTATATAAATTCAACATAGACGTTACATTATTAGTTAGATTGCAAACCATTAAAATATTTTAATGATTATTTCTATTAACATAAATCTTATAAAATAAGATAAAATAAATGATTTAAAAATAACTTATTCATTTTCTTTCTAACTGTTTTTAAATGCCATTTTTAATACTAATAAATATATAAATGTAACTTAGTCCAAATTTATTCATATTTATATAAAAATATTTATTTTAGAAAATATTATAAATAATAAGTAATTGACTATAGACTAAAATAATTAATTTTTATTGAATGAATATTCTTATCTAATCTAAAATGCTCAATTTAGAGGAATTACTAAATCAAAGAAATTTATAGTAAATAATTACAATAAATATATAATATTATTATAATTTTTAGTGTTATTTATTATAGCATTGATTTATCTACATATACTAAAGTTCAAATGTTTTTTAATTGTTATGATCATTATTATACATTTTAGTAATTTTAAAAAACACTAGTATAATTATATAGATTTAATATTATCAAACTTAATTATTATTAATTTACTATGTTATCAACCAGTAAAGAATGTTTATGATCAAATATATATATATAATATTCTTACTGTATTTAATAAATAAACTGTATTTAATAAATAAAATCATTATAATAATAATATAGTAAAATATACTATCAATTACTCAACTTTTAAAGTTGCTTTTAAATTGGTATTTAAATATTTTGTCATCTCTTGTAAAGATGTTTTTTATATGAATAATTTATATTCAATTACATTTTTCTTATAATATAATATAATATAATATAATATATAGTATATATATACCCTTACTATTAAGTGTATGAATTTGAAATTTAATTATTGGTTTAAATAACCTACAGTACTTTTTTAGTAAATATTTTGATATAAATATTATGTAAAAAAATTAACATATGCATATTGTTTATATACATATAAGTAATACATTAATATATATATTAAATTTTAAAGATTTTCAATAAATATATTTAATTAAAAATAACCACCATTAATCATTAGGAAATATATAGAAATTACTAGAACTTTTATATAGAGAAAAATTTATAGAAAACCATCAAAATATGCTGATAAGCTATATCATCTTAAATTCTATGTAATTCTACTTATATTCGATGCTGTATTTTTTTACCTAATATATAATACATGGTGGTATAGTAAATATTATTAATGACGTAATAATGGAGCTTGTAGTTGCTGCCTAATTAAAGCCGCAAATTCATCCATAGAAGGTTGTTCTGGATGTTCAAATAGAGTTTCACTTGCTAATTGAATTTCTGCTACATAAGTATGTATTCTTTCTCCTTTTTCATCTTCCATTATTACATGATACCATGGTTCAGAACGCAATGAATCAATTGCTTCAATTGATTCAGGCTTAGGTTTATCTAATGAGTATTCTGCATCAACATCTACTATAACACCAAGTACACCAGAAAGACGATGTCGAACTTGCTGTCCAATTCCAAATTTACTAGCAATCATTTTAACCTCCAGAATATTGCTATATTTAGTAAATATGGTGGCAACACCAGTATTTTCAAGCTAAATAATAATTCTAAATTAAAGAATTTTTAAAGTCTTATTTAATAGAAATTATTATTGACTTTTTATAATTTTATAAAAATAAAGTTTATAACTATATAAAAATAAATTAAGTTATATATATGATATATATCATTAATTAAAAATTCTTTAAATATATAATTATTAAAAATGAAATATTTTGGTAATAATATTTTAACTTGAACTGAAATAATTTAACTGATAATGATACTATAGTAATACATTAATTAATACTTATTAATACCTAATATGACATTTAAATATTGCTTAATTATAAACAATTAATAGGTTTTGGTAGCCCTGCAATTCTAGTGGCTTGTTTTACTGGTCCTTCAGGAAATAATTGAAATAAATAACGACTATTACTTTTTTTACCGTGTTTTTGTCCCATAAACTTTACTAACATGCGAACTGTAGGAGATATATTAAATTCTTTATAGAATTGACGTATAAAGTAAATAACTTCCCAATGAGATTCGTTCATCACTATTAATTCTTGAGCTGCAATACATCTAGCTAAAGACTCATTCCAATCTGTAAAATTTTTTAGATATCCTTCTTGATCAGTAGCAATATCTTTACCGTTAAATTTCATCATGATCCTATTTAAAATCGTTATCCTTATTTAAATTTTATCAATTTTTAATATATTTAAAATATTAATGTTATTAATTTATTACTGGATATATAAAACTTATATCAATTAAATATTTTTTTATTCATAAATATAATATTTACACAAAAATAATTAGTATTTAAATACGAAATTTAATATGTATTAATATACATCTTATAATTAATTAACTTAATTATTTTGTATTCGTTATTAATTTTTAATATTAATTAACTTTATTTTTCAAAAAAAAATTATGTAACATTATTATCAATAATATTAATAATATAAATAAATAAATATTATTTTTTACAAATATTTTAAAAAATATCCTATTAATAGAATATTTTAATTCTTTTTTATGGAGAAAACATAAATATATAGTAAATATTATACATTTATGTTATTATATTTAAAGTACATATGGAGGGATGGCCGAGTGGTTTAAGGCAGCGGTCTTGAAAACCGCCGATGGGAAACCATCCGAGAGTTCGAATCTCTCTTCCTCCGAACTTTATATATATAAAAAATATAGTTTTAACCTTTAATTAGTTAGAATGAAGATTAAAGAATTAAATTAATAGATATATCTATATTTATAAAATTTAATTTAAAATTTAAATATTCTTATAAACTGATGAAATTATTTTCATTATAATTAGTATATTAATATACTAATTATAAAAGTTAATTCCATTTATTGACGATAAGCCGTTTTTATTTGAAGAATAGTATTACTAAATATTTTAGCTCTAGCTTTATTTTTTAAATTTTGGATATAACTTTCCATGTGTATTATTACTTTACCAGCATCAGCTTGCCCCATTCCTTTTAAAATAAGAGTTATTAACATTTTTAAGCATGCAACTTCATCTGCTAGTGCTAAATTTTCCTCTGAAGTTATAAAATCTTTATCTCCCATATTTATAATATTCTCCTTTAATTATTAAAATATTTTAAAAGTTATGGAGGTAAATATACTATTAAAAATATAAATTTGATGTGTTAAAATTTTATATTCATTTTTTGTGAAAATACTAATATAACTTTTTTCTTAATGTAAAATACGTTAACATTTATTAGAACTTATATTCTTTTTATTTAAAGACTTACAAGTATTCTACTTATAATTTTCAATATAATTTTTTTGTTTTAATTGTAATTAAGGTATAAATTATATAATAAAAAATTATTATATACTATTTCTAACATGCCTTTAAAAAAGTTCAAAGAATTCAAAATTTAATAAGATATAAAATTATTTTATATTTTTGGTAATTTATTATGTCTATTTTAGTACATGGTAGTGAAAAAAACACAACTGTGAAGAATATTTTTAATTTTAAAGAGTTTTTAAGTCATTTAACTACTCAACCTGGCGTTTATCGCATGTATAATAAAAATGGCATAGTTATTTACGTTGGCAAAGCTAAAAATCTTAAAAACCGTTTAAGTAGTTATTTTTATTCAAAGATAAATAATCGTAAAATTGAGATACTAGTAAATAATATTCAAAGCATTGATGTAATAGTAACACAGACTGAAACAGAAGCACTATTGCTTGAGTATAATTATATTAAGCTTTATCAACCACGATATAATGTAGTATTTCGTGATGATAAATCATATACTTATATTTTTCTAAGTAATGATAAACATCCACGTATTACAATGCATCGTGGTACTCAAAATAAAAAAGGTGAATATTTTGGGCCTTTTTCAAACCGTTTTGATATACAAAAACTTTTAAAGTTAATACAAAAAATATTTCCAATTCGTCAATGTAAGAATAATGTTTATCGAATTCGATCGAGACCATGTCTACAATATCAAATTGGTCGTTGTCTTGGACCATGTATTTCTGGACTAGTAGATGAACAAGAATATAAAGTTCAAACAAATTATGTTAGAATGTTTTTGACTGGTAAGAGTAATAAAGTAATTGATAAAATAGTAACACGAATGGAAAAAGCTAGTATTGCACTACATTTTGAAGAAGCTGATCGATTATATAGTCAGATTAAAGAAATTAATACTATTACTGAAAAACATTGTATTTTTAAAAATATTTTTTTAAATAAAAATTATCAAGATAATATCGATGTCATCGGATTAGCTTATGATTATGGAATTATATGTTTACATATGTTATTTATTCGACATGGTAAAGTATTAAGGAATAGTAATCATTTTCTAGAGTTATCTATTTCTACTGAACTTATGAAAGTTATACAAAAATTTATTACTGATTTTTATTTTAGTAATAAAAAAACACTTGAATTTCCAAATAGTATTCTTATACATTTTAATTTACCAAAAGCTAATCTTCTTGAAGATTTACTAAGCAAAATCGCTGGACATAAAATTAATATCCAATATAAATTACATATTAATGATATATGTTATCTTAAATTAGCAAAAATTAATGCAATGAATGCATTAAAAAGTTATATTTCGCAGAGCTTAATTATTAAGAAACGTTTTATTGCATTAGCAACTTTTTTAAAAATAGATAATATTAATCGTATAGAGTGTTTTGATATAAGTCATACTATGGGTGAGTATACAACTGCCTCATGTGTAGCATATAATAAAAATGGACCTGTATTCTCTGACTATCGTCATTTTAACATTGATGGTATTTTACCTGGTGACGATTGTGCAGCAATAAAACAAGTACTTTTTCGTCGATACAACAAAAATATAGAAAAAAATAAAATTCCAGATTTAATTTTAATTGATGGTGGTAAAGGTCAATTATTACAAGCTGAAAATATATTTTCAGCATTAAAAGTTTCTTGGAATAAAGATCATCCTGTGTTACTTGCAATATCTAAAGGTAAATATAGGAAAACTGGCCTAGAAACTCTTTTTTTAAAAACAGAAGGAAAGGGAATATTTTTACCACATGATTCTCCTGAATTGCATATTATTCAGCATATTCGTAATGCTGCTCATAACTATGCACTTTCTAGTCATCAAAAAAAACAAGTAAAAATACAGTGTACTAGTTCTTTAGAAAGAATTAAAGGAATAGGACCAAAACGTCGACAAAAACTACTTAAATATATGGGAGGATTACAATCATTAATAAATGCTAGTGTTGAAGATATTATTAAAGTGCCTGGTATTTCTTTTATTTTAGCTAAAAAAATTTATCATTCGCTTAATTATTAACTTAAATTAAAATAAACAGTTTAGTAACATAAACATGTTACAAGATAATTATTAACATATGCAATTTAATATTCCGATATGTCTTACTATATTTAGAATAATTTTAATTCCTTTTTTTGCTATAGTATTTTATTTACCCTTTCATCAATCAGCTTTTATAACCGCATTAATTTTTTTAATTGCTGCGATAACTGATTGGTTTGATGGTTTTTTAGCTCGACGTTGGAATCAAATAACTCATTTTGGAGAGTTCCTCGATCCAGTAGCTGATAAGATAATGGTTGTTATAGCGTTAGTCATTATTATAGAATGTTTTCATGTGTGGTGGATTACCTTACCAGCAGCTACTATTATTATAAGAGAAATAATTATTTCTGGTTTACGTGAATTAATGGCAGATATTGGTAAACGTAAAAAAATAGCTGTATCAAGTATTGCTAAAATAAAAACAATGCTACAGATGTTATCATTGTTTTTATTATTGTGGCGTCCAGATATTATTGCAATAGGTATAGGAGTTATAGGATTATACATAGCTGCTTTTTTAACATTTTGGTCAATGTTTCAATACTTAAATGTAGTATATATTGTATTATTTTATAAAATTCATTGTTAATATTTTAATAATATTAGTAAATAAAATGATTCTATAAGTAAGATAGTTTTATTGACTTATTTAGTAAAGTAGTATATATCTAAAATTTGTATTATTATATTAAATGTAAATATTATTTTTTAATAATTGTGATTTATTGAGATTGTGCATCTATCTATAAAATAAAAAATGTATTTTATTAAAAATTAAAGATATATTATATTAAAATAATTTAAATTTATTTACTTGACTAAAATAATTAAATTCTAAATAAAAATATAAATTTAATTATAATATTAAATAAAGTAAATAGGCGCGTTGGCAGAGTGGTGATGCAGCGGATTGCAAATCCGCCAACCTCGGTTCAATTCCGGGACGCGCCTCTGCTGTATAGTATTTTTTTTTGGCCCGGATGGTGGAATTGGTAGACACAAGGGACTTAAAATCCCTCGACTTATAGTCGTGCGGGTTCAAATCCCGCTCTGGGCATTGTACTTATAAATATATAATTTTATTATTTTTGATTTAGCTATGTAAAACTCTTATAAAAAGTAATATATTAATTAATTATTAATATATATTTATTATAAATAAATCAATTCAAATTTTTAATAAAAAACATCATTAATTGCTATAAGATAGCAATATAATATTAAATTATAGTAATATATAGTATATATATTTTAATTATTAAATTTTATTTAATAAATACTAAACTAATGCTGATTAAAATCAATATAAAATTCATTTAAGTCATATAAATTGTTTTGTCATTTATAATTTATTTTATTTTCTTATATTCTATCTTAGTTAAGGTATATTATTTATATAAATATCTTAAATAAAATAATTAATCTAATTATTACTTTAATATTTATTAAATTTCAAATAAAAAAAAGAAAATAAAGTGTTAACTTTTTACTTTTCGAGGCTTTTAGTATATAAATACTAATATATTTTTACTATTAATTCAAAATCAACTTGAATTATCAATTCATTTTTATATTTAATTTTTTTTAAAAATAATAATTACCGCTTAATTTTTTAAATATTTCTTAATGCTTTTTATTTTTCATTAGAATATTTGAATGTTTCTTTAACTTTAATAAATTTTTATAAATTACTTTATATTTTTATAGTATGAAAAAATATTTTCATACTATTCAATAGATATATAATATCTTACAACTATTAATAATAAAACAGTAATGAATTGTTCTTATCATTTATGATTATTTAATTTAATCACGTTATAAGTTTAATTTAACTTGATATTATTTAGGATAAATATCATGCCGGTTTTACATAATTTTATTTCCAATAAAGAACTAAAAAAACATATGCTTAATGAAAATAAAGAACGCACTACAGTATCTTTTTATAAGTATTTTCAAATTTTAAATCCAAAAATATTTCGTGATGATCTTTATATCAATTTAACTAAACTAGAAGTATTTGGTCGAGTTTATGTTGCTCATGAAGGTATAAATGCGCAAATTAGTGTACCAACTAACCGATATCAAAAAATGAAAGAAATGATTTATACTTTTGATCCTGCATTGAATAATATCCGTATGAACATTGCATTGGATGATAATGGTAAGTCTTTTTGGGTTCTTCGCCTAAAAGTACGAAAACGTATTGTAGCAGATGGTATAGAAGATAACAGTTTTAATTCTAGCAAAATAGGGAATTATATTAAAGCAATAGATGTAAATAGAATGCTAGATGATCCTAATACTATATTTATTGATATGCGTAATTACTATGAATATGAAGTAGGACATTTTGATACTGCTATTGCGGTGCCAGCTGATAGATTTCGTGATCAATTACCAATGGTAGTTAATATGTTGAAAAAGGAGAAACATAAAAATATTGTTATGTACTGCACTGGGGGTATACGTTGTGAAAAAGCTAGTGCTTGGATGAAGTACAATGGTTTTCATAATGTTTATCATATTGAAGGTGGAATAATTGAATATATTCGTTGTGCACGTCAACTAGGTTTACCTATACGTTTTAGAGGAAAAAATTTTGTTTTTGATGAACGTATGGCGGAACGTATTTCTAAGGATATTATTTCTAGCTGCCATCAGTGTAATATGATTTGTGATAGCCACACTAACTGCATTAATAATTCTTGTCATCTATTATTCATTCAGTGCCCTAGTTGTGCTAATAAATATAATAATTGTTGCAGTATATTCTGTATGAATCATTTAAATCTTTCGTATAAAGAACAAATTAAAGCACGTTTAACTAAAAATGGAGCTAATGCTAATAAAATATTTAATAAATCATATGGTTTAATAAAATATTATAATACTCATTTCAAAGAAAATTAAATATAAGATTTTATCTTTGAATTTTAGAAATTTATGTTTATGATATAAATCATTATACCTTCCTATTAAAATTAATTAATATTTAAAATATTAATACAATAAATATATTGTTATATTTTTTTATATATGAGTTCTATGTTAATTTTTTTAAAAAAATTATTATATATATTAATAATATATTATATTGCATTTATCATTTATATTAAAAACAGACAGATGTAAATAATATGTCGTTATTTATTATTAAAAGCACCTCTAAAGGGTGCTTTTAATAAACACTATATATTAGTGCTTTTGATTATTAAGTAGATACTGTTCTGTAGATTCTATTTTTGCAATACCAGCTTGGAGTATTGAAATAAATTGTTTGGCTACATCAGTAGTCAACCAATAGGTTAACCCTATGTCAGCTTCTTCTTTATTTTGGTCTTGCGATGATAGTGAGTGCAAGCGAATCATCATGGCGTTATAGCTGTCTACAGTGCTGATATCCCATCCTACTAATGGATAAGTTTGAATGACATCTTTATTTCTGTCCACTATAACCTCCTTAATTAGTTAAAGGAAGAGCTTATTAAGATTTAATTATTTCTATCGTGTACTAATAAGATATTTATAACTAGACATTATGTTTTTTAAAATTGGCTTTAAAATAAGAAAAACAAAAATTGTTAAATAATTAATTTAAAATATAATTAATAATTCTACATATTTTTGCATTCATTTAGTATACATCTACAAGAATGATAGTATAGTTATTATGCTATAGAATATTTATTCTATAGAGTAGTGTAAAAATATTGTAGTAATTTCTTTTAAACACAAGGTTTAGTGTGTTAAATATTAAAAAAGTAAATCTAATGTTTAAACTTTAATTGAGTTGATGTTGATGTTGATTATGAATGTATAATACTATATTATACTATTATACTAGTTTAATATGTGATATACAATGCAAAATTTATCTTTATAAAAAAAAGAAAAAATACAACTAGCTAGATTCTAATGAATATTACAGGATAAAGACATAAAAAATAATGTTTAAATATTTTTAGTTTTTTATTAAAGTATAGACGTATGCAATAAATGAATATATTAATTCATATTATAAAATATATTATAGTTAATTAAAAGATAAAATATAGTAATTTTCAATATATTTTTTTCTAAAATTTTATATTTAGCTTATACATTACTTTTAATCCGCCAATTTAAAACTTTACCAGCTAAAAATGGAATTAATGTATTATTATAAATTCCATTTGGAACTTTCCAAGGTTTACGTACTAAAGTAATTGTAGTTTTATTTAAGGGTAAATTATAAAATTTAGCTCCATTTTCTGAACAAAATCTTTCAAAATATTCTAGGGAATTTATTTCTTCAAATATTGTTGCATACGCTGGTAATGCACTTGGTGAGTTAAATACTCCAGCGCAACCATAACTAGCTTCTTTAAAAAAACGTAAATGAGGTGCAGTATCAGTACCTAGAAAAACACGACAATGCCCACTGGCAATTAATTTATGTAGTGCGTTTTGATGTATATTCCTTTTAAGAATAGGAAGACAATAAAGATGTGGATTTAATTTATTTACTAACATATGGTTACGATTAAACATTAAATGTTGTGGTGTTATGGTTGCACCTAATAGTTTATTGCCAGAAGCTACATACTGAGCAGCCTCTTTAGTAGTAATGTGTTCCATGACAACTTTTAATCCTGGTAATTGTTTACGTAAAGGCTCTAAAATTATTTCTATAAAACGTGCTTCACGATCAAAAATATCAATATGTGGTTCGGTTATTTCTCCATGAACTAAGATTGGCATACCAATTTTTTGCATACGTTCTAATACTTTTTGTATACGAGTAATTTTAGTAACTCCAAAACTAGAATTTGTAGTAGAATGTACTGGATAAAATTTAGCAGCTATAAAAATACCTTCACGATACCCATGTTCAATTTCATTTGGATCTATTGAATCAGTAAGGTAACAAGTCATTAGTGGTATAAAATTATGTTTTGTAGGTAATGCAGCTAGAATACGTTTACGATACGCAATTGCAGTCTTTATACTAGTTATAGGAGGAATTAAATTAGGCATAACAATAGCCCGACTATTTACTTTACTGGTATAAGGTAACACGCGTTTTAGTATATATCCATCGCGCAAATGTACATGACAGTCATCAGGACTACGAATTGTAATTTGTTTTTGTTTGACTATCATTTAAGATCCATGCTGAAGAATATTTCTACCTATCTATTCTATCTATCTATTCTATTTTAGATTAAAAATTACTAAATATACAAATAATAGCTTATACGTAAATTATGATGAATATTTCGAACTATTATGAAAATATATCTATATTTATATCTATATTTTAAGTTACTTAACTATGTGTATTAAAAAATTAAAATATATGTATTAGTTATATTAACTTATAAATATTTAAGTATAAAAAAATATATTTTAATTTAACATTTGTATAAATTTATTTTAAATTAATTAATTATAAATAATATATAATATTTATTTTTATAATAAAAGATACCTAAACAAAGAAATTATAACATTAATTATACTTAATGTATTTAAAATAATACATAAGTGTATTTAAAATAATAAATAAGTAAATTACTAATAATATAAAACATTAATTATTCCCTTATGAATTTATTGAAATCTCTGTTTACGATTAGTTCAATAACTTTTTTATCTCGTGTATTAGGCTTTATAAGAGATGCTCTTGTAGCATCTATTTTTGGAGCTGGGATATCAACTGATGCATTTTTCATAGCTTTCAAGTTGCCAAATTTATTGCGAAGGATTTTTGCTGAAGGTGCATTTTCACAAGTTTTTTTACCGATACTTGCTGAATATAAAAGTAAACAAGGAGATAATGTGACTAGAAGATTTATTTCTTATGTTTACGGATTACTAACTTTGATACTTATCATCATTACAATTTTAGGAATTTTTACTGCACCTTGGATTGTTAAATTAATAGCTCCAGGTTTTGTTAATTCTATAAGTAACTTTAATTTAATTACTACACTATTACGTATAACATTTCCTTATATTTTACTTATATCTATAACTTCATTGGGTAGTGCTATCCTTAATACTTGGAATTATTTTTCAATTCCAGCATTTACTTCTACATTATTAAATTTGAGTATGATTGGATTTACGCTATTTGCTATACCGTATTTTCATCCACCTATCATGGCTCTTGCATGGGCAGTATTAGTAGGTGGTATGCTTCAGTTATGTTATCAGCTTCCATATTTAAAAAAGATTAATATGTTAGTTTTACCTCGTATTAATTTTCAAGATATAGGTATATGGCGTATTATACTAAAAATGGGTCCAGCTATTTTAGGTATATCTATTAGCCAAATTTCATTAATTATAAATACTATTTTTGCTTCTTTTCTTATTTCTGGATCAGTTTCTTGGATGTATTATGCTGATCGATTAATGGAATTTCCTTCTGGGATATTAGGAGTAGCAATTAGCACTATTTTACTTCCTACTTTAGCTAAAAGTTTTATTAACGGTAATTATGATGAATATTCACGCTTAATGGATTGGGGTTTACGATTGTGTTTTTTACTAACTATGCCAAGTATGATTGCTCTTATTATTTTGTCCGGTCCTCTAACAATAGCATTATTTCAATATGGTAAGTTTACTTCTTTTGATAGTTATATGGTGCAAAATGCATTAATTGGATATTCTATAGGATTAATAGGGATCATATTAGTTAAAGTACTTACACCTGGGTTTTATTCTCGTCAGGATGTTAAAACTCCTGTAAAAATTGCTATTTTTACTCTGATAATGACACAGTTAATGAATTTACTCTTTATAGGAATTTTTAAACATGCTGGTTTATCTTTATCTATTAGTTTGGCAGCATGTTTGAACGCCGCTTTACTTTATTGGCAGCTCCGTAAAAAAGATATTTTTTCTCCTCAAACCGGATGGTTTAAATTTTTCATGCAAGTATTAACTGCAGTAATAGTAATGGCAATATTTTTATTAATTATTCTACAGATAATCACATCATGGGAAATAGGACCAATGTGGTGGCGTTTATTACGTTTAACGATAGTTTGTATTATAGGTGTAATAATATATTTTTTAACACTTATTATACTAGGTTTCCGTATAAAAGATTTTGTCTGTAGTAAATATTCATATAAATGAGATAATTATTAAAAATATTTAGTATATTTATACTTTTTAGTTCTTTAGCTTTGACTTTAAATTTTTAAACTAATAATTTTTATTTTTAAGATTTAATAATTATTGAATAAATTATACGTTTTCTGGTTTACTTGTTGGTGCATTAGCCTGGTGAGTAGCACTATGACCACCAGCAAAACCATGTCTTTTAAAATTAAATGGAGGTCGTATCCAATCGCTATCACGAATTGGTTCATCTTTCCATACAGTAGCTGGAGCTCTAGTCATTGGTGCAGAAACATGATTATTAAAATGAGTTTTAACATTTTTATTGAATGATATTTGTTTATTCATATACATATGAGGTTTAGTAAATGACGCTATAGTATTAGTAAGTTGTTTTAGTTGGAGTACATGTAATGAGTCAATATCAGATGTTTTATTTTGTATAAACGATTCTTCTTTAGTAGAGGATTCTAAAGAATTTACAGAAGTTATTTCTAACTGACCATATTGAGGAAGTGTATGATTGAAATCATTCTTAATTGATTCTTCTTTCTGTTCAATTTGTTCAATAGGATAGTTAATCCAAACTTTACCAGATGCCATTTCTATTGAAGCAGAAGCTGATTCTAGTGGCATCACAGAGTGCGGTTGATAACGTTCATCACGATATCGACGACGACGCTGACTGCTTACACGTAAGTGACGTGGTGAACGTCGTGAACGACGAGGTAAAACAACGCTACCATTATTTTTACTATCATAATGACATTGTTGATTATTAAATAATATATGATCCTTTTCTTGCATGTCAGGATTAATAGGTTGTTGAAGAATTGTTACTATAGCTTCATGATCTATTTTTTGTTCTTGTTTTAATACTCTTTTTTCTTCTTGACGTTGTTTCTGACGTTCAACACGTTGCTGACGTGTTTCTTCAGGTAGTATTGTTTTATGATCTTCATATAGTTTGTTTCCACATTTATAAATAATTTTTTCTTGATTATTGTTTTGCTCTTGTATTTTATATGTTTGAGTATTTTCAAATTTATGGAATACATTAATATGTTCATAAGGAGTACTAAATGACTGTATATCATCTTTGATATTTTTATTTTTAAATTTAATTTTATTAATTATTCTATGAATGAAAATTTTTTTTAATCTACATATTAAGTTTTTTATAAAACTAGCACTTATATCAAGTATATAAGAATATATTATTGTTTTAAATATAATTCCTAATTTTGTAGTTGATTTATTTTTAGAAGACTTTATTTTAGTAGAAGATGAATCTGATATTACAAAAGCAGCTAAAACTGGTTGTTCTGGATTGCGATTTTCAGAATTTTGTTGTGCTGTAGGTAATACCATTTCAGCTGCATGTAAAGTTGGAAGTTGATAGCTAAAAGCTTGTCTTTCTTCACCTTTTCTGACACGTAATACAGAATAATGTGGAGTTTCCATTTGATTAGTTGGAACGATAATGGCAAGTACTCCACCTTGTCTTTTTTCAATGGCGCTAACTGCATCACGTTTTTCGTTTAATAAATAAGATGCGACCTGTACTGGTACAATAGCATGTACTTCTTTAGTATTATCTTTAAGTGCTTCTTCTTCAATTAAACGTAAGATAGAAAGTGAAAGTGATGCATTATCACGAATATTACCAGTACCGCTACATCTAGGACATACATAATGACTAGATTCACCTAATGATGGACTTAATCGTTGACGTGACATTTCAAGCAAACCAAACCGTGAAATATGACTAATTTGAATTCTTGCCCGATCTTGACGTACTGCTTCACGTAATCGATTTTCTACTGTACGTTGATGTCGTATCGGTACCATATCGATAAAATCAATTACAATAAGTCCTCCTAAATCTCGTAAACGTAGTTGTCGTGCAATTTCATCAGCTGCTTCAAGATTAGTATTGAATGCTGTTTCTTCAATATCTCCTCCTCTCGTAGCTCGGGCAGAGTTAATATCAATAGCAGTAAGTGCCTCTGTATTATCAATAACGATGGATCCGCCCGATGGTAAACGTACTTCACGTTGGAAAGCCGATTCAATTTGTGATTCAATCTGATAATGACTAAACAGCGGAATTTCACCGATATAAAGTTTAATTTTACTACTAAAGTCTGGACGTCCAAGTGCTGTGATATGTTGACGAGCTAAATCAACTACCTTAGGATTATCTATAAGAATTTCACCAATATCTTGACGTAAATAATCACGAAATGCACGAACAATAACATTACTTTCTTGATGAATTAAAAAAGGTGCTGGACGACTTTCTGCTGCTTTTTTAATTGCTTCCCAATGTTTTAAACGAAATCCTAAATCCCATTGTAATGATTCAGTTGATTTACCTACACCAGCGGTACGTATAATTAATCCCATACCATCTGGAATTTCTAATGTAGCAAGAGCTTCTTTTAGTTCAGTACGATCTTCTCCTTCAATACGACGTGAAATACCTCCAGCACGAGGATTATTTGGCATAAGTACTAAATAACTCCCAGCGAGAGAAATAAATGTAGTTAATGCTGCCCCTTTATTTCCACGCTCTTCTTTATCAATTTGTACAATAACTTCCTGACCTTCATGTAATATATCTTTAATATTTGGACGACCCTGCAAATGATGGTTTATAGGAAAATATTCGTGAGCAATTTCCTTTAAAGGAAGAAAACCGTGACGTTCAGTGCCATAATCAACAAATGCTGCTTCAAGACTTGGTTCAACTCGCGTAATTTTACCTTTGTAAATATTTGCTTTTTTTTGCTCGTACCCAGGCCTTTCGATATCCAGATCGTATAAGCGTTGTCCATCAACTAGGGCAACACGCAACTCTTCCTGTTGAGTTGCATTAATTAACATTCTTTTCATTGTAACATACTCGTTATTCTTACATGATTGATAAATCTGTAGATATATATTGTTAATCCCCTTAATAAAATTATATTCATGTATCTATACTTAATGGGTTTTTAATAACAGAAAGATCGATATAAATTTTATCGGGGATTTTTTGTATTAATTTGTATTAAAAGAAATATGTATACTATGTGGAAATATTAACTAATTATTAGTATTGAAAACCACACATCATAAGTCTATTGACGATGCTATAACCAAATTATGCTTATAATTATCATTATTTTTATCATTATTGCTTGTTATAATTCTTTAGGTAGAATGATTTATTCTATTATTTTATTTAGTATTTATTACTTAAATTTTCCTAATATGGAAATCTTATTATTATTTCATTGTTTGTTAATATATAGCAAGTTTACTTGTGTCTGAGGAGTACAATTTATTCGTTATGCATGTCATGAATATGCATGTATATTCATGAAACTTTTGAAAAAATTAAAGTATTATTTTTTAACAAAAATTAAGAAAAATTTATAAATTAAAAGTAATATCACTATCAAATATATATATTTGTAAAATTATTATGATAAAGATAGAAAATTTTAATATGCAGTTTATCGTTATTACAGATGAAAATACTGGGCAACGAATTGATAACTTTCTACGTACTAAATTAAAAGGAATTCCTAAAAGTGTTATCTATCGTCTTGTTCGTAAAGGATCAGTAAGGGTAAATAAAAAACGAATTAAACCAGGATATAAGTTGGAGAAAGGTAATGAAGTGAAGTTGCCACCACTACATATCACCAAACATAAAAAACAAATAAACTTATTTAAGTTAGGTAAACGTATTACTTTATCAGATTCTATTTTATATGAAGATGATTATATATTAATTCTAAATAAACCTACTGGTATGGCTGTACATGGTGGTAGTGGTTTACACTATGGATTAATTGAGATGTTAAGACCACTTCGTTCAGATATAAGTTTTCTTGAATTAGTGCATCGATTAGATCGAGATACCTCAGGTGTTTTAATGATTGCAAAGAAGCGTTCTACGCTTTGTGCATTACATGAACAATTACGCGAAAAAAAAATGGAAAAAAATTATTTAGCATTAGTACAAGGTAGATGGCCATCTAACTTAAAAATAATCAAGACACCGTTATTAAAAAGTATTTTGCATACTGGAGAACATATAGTACGTGTAAGTGTCAGAGGAAAAGAATCAGAGACACACTTTAAGGTAGAAGAGCGGTTTGATTGTGCTACCTTAGTTAAGGCTAGGCCAATAACTGGTCGAACACATCAAATTAGAGTACATATGTCTCATAGTGGTCATGCTATTGCTTTTGATGAACGTTATGGCAATCAAGAATTTAATAATGTATTAGTAAATACAACTAGTTTATCACGTCTTTTTTTACATGCTATTTCTTTAAAGTTTATACATCCTAATACAGGAAAAATTTTACATATTAAAGCGCCTCTTGATAATACTTTAAAAAATTGTCTTTTGCAGTTACGACGAAGTAAAACAAATCATAAGCTTGAATAATGAAGAGTAATGAAGAGTAATAATGATAAAGATAATGAAGATGTTTTTAAAAATTAAAATATAATTATTTAGAACATTATAACTTACATTTTCTACTATAATACATAAAAAAAGATAATATTAATTTTTTTATTAATAAAAAAAAATATAAATGTATAATAATCATTGTAAATAAGTATATATATATATATATTTATATAATAATGAAATATTAAATTTTATTATGTGAATAGTCAATTTCTTTGATACAAGAACTTTACTTAAGTTGGTATTTATTTTAAATTTTAAACTATAATATTATATAAAAATAAAATATTATAGTTTAATTTTGTTATATTTAAACATCTTTATTAAAATTAACATATTAATAGGAGTAAAAATTCATGGCTGTACAACAAAATAAACCTTCTCGATCTAAACGAGGTATGCGTCGTTCTCATGATGCTTTAATTACTAAAATTCTATCAGTCGATAAATCTTCTAGTGAAACTCATTTACGTCACCATCTTACTAAAGATGGTTATTATCGAGGTCGCAAGATGATTACGATGTGATTTTAAGATCACTTAAATATATTAAATATTTTGATCATTTGAATATTTGTAATTAATATTTTAATACTTACTTCGATATACATAAAAGTTTCTGTATCTTCTTATTCTTATTACACACATTATTGATTATCGAAAATCTATTTCATTATGTATTTATTTATTACAATTCTATTTCTATATATTTAAGAATTGTTTAAGTTATTTTTACTATATGTATTTTACATACTTAATATTGAACTTTTATAGTTAATTCTACTTAAATAGCACTAAAAAGAAATATAAATTTCAACCTTAAGGTAATAAAGAACATTAAGATTCTTAATATAAATCTATAAATAAAATAATTAAATTGTATTTATTAGCTTGGCTTGATTTGATGTATTTTCAATACTAGTAATATAAAATGATAATATGTTAGATTCTAGTATTAATACTAATTTAGTTAGATAATTGCATGCTTATTAAATTTGTAATTTTCAATTATATTGCAGAAATATTTAAAAAATATTAACTAATTTTACCTATACAAATATTATAAGTGATAGAACTTAAAACTTCTTTTTTTTCTGCAATAATGATTACAATTTAATAACTATAGTTAGTAACTAATAGTTAGTTACTTAAAACTACCAATCTACCTACCAAAAAAATTATATTTTTTATGTATTAAAATGTATTTAATAGATAAATCAAATTTATCTAAACAAAAATAAGTTTTTCTTTACTCGCGGAATAAAATAACTAGAACACCAAGTTTAAAATATGTAATGAAAAATTTTGCTTATCTTAATTTTGATAAACATAATATTTGTATATAAAGAATTTAGTAAAAGAGTAATTTAAAATCATGATAAATACATGCGAAATTACCGTAAAAATCATTATAATGGACAGAGCAGGCGATACGATGAAAAATACTCGAAATAATTTCTGCATGTCTTGATGTTGTATTAGTCAGGAGTAACAGAGCGTTGTTTACCAAAATTATAGGTACTGGTAGCTATTTACCTGAACAGATTCGTTCAAATGCAGATCTGGAAAAAATGGTAGAAACTTCCAACGAGTGGATTGTTACCCGTAGCGGCATTCATGAACGTCGTATCGCTGCACCTGATGAAACTGTAGCAAGCATGGGATTTACAGCAGCACAACGTGCTCTAGAAATGTCAGGAATTGATGCAAAAAATGTTACTATGATTATAGTCGCTACAACTTCTTCTAGTCATGCTTTCCCTAGTTCAGCATGTATGATTCAACAAATGTTGAAAATTAATGACTGTGCTGCATTTGATTTAGCTGCTGCTTGTACAGGTTTTATTTACGCTCTTAGTGTAGCTGATCAATACATTAAAACTGGTTCAGTAAAATATGCTTTAGTAATTGGGACTGATGTACTGGCTAGAACACTTGATCCCACCGATCGTAATACTATTATTTTATTTGGAGATGGTGCTGGTGCTGTATTATTGGGTTCAAGTAAAGAACTAGGAATTATTTCTACTCATTTACATGCAGATGGTCGTTATGGAAAATTATTAACATTGCCATACCAAGATCGCGAACATCAAAATAAACCAGCATATCTTACTATGGTCGGAAATGAAGTTTTTAAAGTCGCAGTTACTGAACTAGCTCATATTGTTGATGAATCATTAAGGGTTAATAACCTTCATCGTGAAATGCTTGATTGGCTAGTACCGCATCAAGCAAATTTACGTATTATAAGCGCTACAGCAAAAAAACTTGGGATGGGTATGGACAAAGTCATAGTAACACTTGATCGACACGGAAACACATCTGCAGCCTCAGTACCAAGTGCATTAGATGAAGCAGTTCGTGATGGTCGTATTAAACCAGGACAATTAATTTTACTTGAAGCTTTTGGTGGTGGTTTTACTTGGGGTTCTGCATTAATTCGATTTTGATTAAAATGGGCTAATAAATGATACCTTTTGCTTTTATTTTTCCAGGACAAGGCTCCCAACTTGTAGGAATGCTAACTGAATTAGCAGAAGAAAATATGCAAATTGAAGCAACTTTTCGTGAAGCTTCTGAAGTATTAGATTTTGATTTATGGAAGTTAGTACAAGATGGACCTAATGAGAAATTAAATAAAACTTGGAATACACAACCAGCACTATTAGCATCTTCCGTAGCAATTTATCGTGTTTGGCAAAGTAAAGGTGGTAGGCAACCATATATAATGGCTGGTCATAGCTTAGGTGAATATTCTGCTTTAGTTTGCTCTGGAGTTTTAGATTTTATTGATGCTATAAAATTAGTTGAATTACGTGGTAAGTTAATGCAAGAAGCAGTACCAGAAGGACAAGGTGCTATGTATGCTGTTCTTGGCTTAGAGGATAAATATCTTCAAAAGATCTGTAAAGATAGTTCTTATAATCAAGTGGTATCTTTAGTGAGCTTTAATTCACCTGGACAAGCAGTCATAGCTGGTCACAAAGAAGCGGTTAAAAGAGCTATTTTAGCCTGTGAAAAAGCACATGCTAAACTTATTATTCCATTATCAATAACTGTACCATCACATTGTTCCTTAATGAAACCAGCAGCTAAAAAATTAGCTATAGCATTAAAATTTATTACTTTTAATACACCTATAGTACCAGTAATTAATAACGTTGATGTAAAGTGTGAAAAAAAAGCGAAAGCAATTCGATATGCACTAGAACGTCAACTGTATAGTCCAGTACGTTGGACAGAAACAGTAAGATTTATGGCTATGCTAGGTATAAAAGAATTATTTGAAATAGGTCCAGGTAAAGTTTTGACTAATTTCACTAAACGAATTACTAATAGCTTGTCTGCAACGACAGTAAATGATCCTGTTTCACTTAAAAAAGCTCTTTTAAAAACCATAAGGGAAAAATTATGATTTTTACAGATAAAGTTGCATTAATAACTGGAGCAAGTCGTGGTATTGGACGTGCTATTGCAGAAACATTAGCTCAAGGAGGTGCAAAAGTCATTGGTACTGCTACAAGTGAAAGTAACGTAGAAATTATTAATTCTTACATTGGAAATGCTGGTAAAGGTTTTCTATTAAATGTTACAAATGTTTCTTCTATTGAAAAAATGCTTAATAAAGTACGCAAAGAATTTGGAGAAGTGGATATTTTAGTTAACAATGCAGGTATTACATATGATAATTTATTAGTACGTATGAAAGACAATCAATGGATAGATATTATAAATACTAATCTAACATCAGTTTTTCGCCTTTCTAAATCAGTAATAAGTGCTATGGTTAAAAAAAGATCTGGTCGTATTATTACAATAGGTTCTGTAGTAGGTTCAATTGGTAATGTAGGCCAAACAAATTATGCTGCAGCAAAAGCAGGTCTGATTGGTTTCAGTAAATCATTGGCTCGAGAAGTTGCATCGCGTGGTATTACTGTGAATATTGTAGCACCGGGTTTTATTGATACTGAAATGACTCGTGCACTTAACGAAGATAAATATACTGCTATTTTAGCAGAAGTCCCAATAGGGCGGTTAGGTTATCCTCAGGATGTTGCCAATGCTGTGATTTTTTTAGCCTCTGATAAGGCCGCGTACATCACTGGTGAAACATTACATGTAAATGGTGGTATGTTCATGGCTTAATAATACTAAAATATTTGCATTATTTTAAATGACATTACAAAATAATCTAAAATTATTGTTAGAACAATAGGGATTTTATTGTATCTTTTACAAGATTTTATAAACTACGACAACCATCATGAAAGTGATTTTTGATAGGGAATAAAATAGTATGAACGATATCGAACAACGTGTTAAGAAAATCGTAGCTGAGCAACTTGGTGTTAAAGAAGATGAGGTAATAAATACTGCTTCTTTTGTTGAAGACTTAGGTGCTGATTCTCTTGATACTGTTGAACTAGTAATGGCTTTGGAAGAAGAGTTTAATACTGAAATTCCAGATGAAGAAGCTGAGAAAATTACTACCGTTCAGGCAGCAATTGATTATATTAATAGCCACCAAAATTAATAAATATTTTAGGAGCCTTTTAAGTTAGGCTACTGCTATAAATTTTATTTTTGCTAGATCAATGTATTTTCTCTCTTATGGAGAACAAAAGTGGCTAAGCGTCGAGTAGTTGTGACTGGTCTTGGCATCTTGTCTCCTGTCGGCAAGACTGTAGAATCTAATTGGAATGCTCTACTTGCTGGCAGGAGTGGTATCAATTTGATTAATCATTTTAATACTAGTGCTTATACAACGCGTTTTGCAGGCTTAGTAAAAGATTTTAATTGTGATAAATATATTGCATATAAAGATCAACGTAGAATGGATAAGTTCATTCAATATGGTATTGTTGCGAGTATTCAAGCTATAGTAGATTCTGGATTGATAATAAATGAAAAAAACGCTTTTCGTATAGGTGCAGCTATAGGATCTGGTATTGGTGGAATAAGTTTAATTGAACACAATCATAACTTATTAATCAATGAAGGACCTCGTAAAATTAGCCCGTTTTTTGTTCCTTCTACCATTGTTAATATGGTAGTAGGATATTTGACTATTAGATATGGTTTGAAAGGACCGAGTATATCAATTGCTACTGCTTGTACATCTGGAGTGCATAA
Organism: Pantoea sp. Aalb; assembly: GCF_009829985.1. Lineage (NCBI taxonomy): Bacteria > Pseudomonadati > Pseudomonadota > Gammaproteobacteria > Enterobacterales > Erwiniaceae > Pantoea > Pantoea sp. Aalb. The sequence goes on along the minus strand of NZ_SZZU01000001.1, from coordinate 427,594 downwards.
TATCGGACATGCAGCACGTATAATTGCATATAACGATGCTGATATAATGATTGCTGGAGGTACTGAAAAAGCTAGTACTCCTTTAGGTATAAGTGGATTTGGTGCAGCCCGTGCACTTTCAACTCGTAATGATAATCCGCAAGCAGCAAGCCGACCATGGGATAAAGATCGTGATGGTTTTGTAATAGGAGATGGTGCTGGTATTTTAGTTTTAGAAGAATATGAACATGCAAAAAAACGGAATGCAAATATATACGCTGAAATTATTGGTTTTGGTATGAGTAGCGATGCTTATCATATAACATTACCGCCTCGAGATGGATCAGGTGCTGCAGCATCAATGATTAATGCATTACGTGATGCTCAGTTAAATGCAGATCAAATTAGTTATATTAACGCACATGGTACTTCAACACTTGCAGGTGATAAGGCAGAAGTGGAAGCAGTGAAGTCAGTTTTTGGTGTCGCTGCTTATAAAATTATGATGAGTTCAACTAAATCTATGACTGGGCATCTACTTGGTGCAGCAGGTGCTGTAGAATCCATTTATTCTATTTTATCACTGCGTGATCAAGTTATTCCACCTACAATTAATCTAGATAATCCCGATAAAGATTGTGATTTAGACTTTGTTTCACATATAGCACGTGAAGTAACTGGTATGAAATATGTATTATGTAATTCTTTTGGATTTGGTGGTACTAATGGCTCATTAATATTCCGTAAGCTATGAACATAATTAACTAATATAAATATTTATAGTCGTATATTTATTGATATAAAAAGTAATTAATTAAGGCAAATGTCATGTGGATAAACGGTATAAAAACAGTTAACTTATCGGCATTTGATCGTGCGGTTCAATTTGGAGATGGTTGTTTTACTACTGCTGCTGTTCTTAATGGTAAAGTTATTTTTTTAAAAAACCATTTAAAAAGACTAAAAGAGAATTGTCAACGTCTTTTTATTAACCTACCTAATTTCATGTTGTTAGAATCAGAAATATGTTATGCTGCTATAGGTTATAAAAAAGCAGTATTAAAAGTAATTCTTACATCAGGAATAGGAGAAAGAGGCTATAGTCGAACAAAGCAAAACAAACCTACGCGTATTATTTTATTATCACCATGGCCTAATCATTATGAAATTTTAAAGGGAAAAGGGGTTATATTAATTACTAGTCCTATAGAATTAGCCCGTAATCCACTTTTGGCAGGCATGAAGCATTTGAATCGATTAGAACAAGTACTAATTCGTCGGCATTGTGATTATAATGGAGGAGATGAAGCATTAGTCTTGGATACTAAAGGAAAAATAATAAGCTGTTGTGCAGCTAATATATTTTGGAGAAAAGGCAATGATATTTACACACCTAATCTTAAATATGCTGGTGTTAATGGAATTATGCGCTGTTATTTGATAGATCAAATAATAGCTACAGGTCAAAATTGTCATATAGTCGAAATGAGCAAAAAAGAAGTAATTAATGCTGATGAAATAACGATATGCAATTCTTTAATGCCTGTTTTACCAGTACGGCAAATTGATAATATTTTATTTATTAAAAGTTTTCTTTTTAATCAATTAAATAAATTTTGTCAAAATATGACAAAATGATTTTTATTAAGATTTACATAGACTTTTTCTTTTTTAGTCAAAGATTAATGTATTTATACTATTTAAATAAATCAATCATTTTTAAATACTTTTAAAAAATACTAATGTTAATATTCAAAAAATAATTAAAATATAACCTCTGATTGATTAGCAATGAAAAAAAAAATGAAAGGTTATTTTATCGTAATCGAAGGATTAGAAGGAGCAGGTAAAAGTACAGCAATTAAGATTGTATCTTCTATTTTGCAAGAACAAGGTATTATAAATCTTATTTTCATACGTGAACCTGGAAGTACTCCTCTTGCAGAAAAGCTACGTATACTAATAAAACAAGGCATTGATGGAGAATATTTCAATAATAAAGCAGAATTACTAATGCTTTATGCTGCACGCGTTCAGCTAACAGAAAATATTATTAAACCAGCATTATCACGTGGCGATTGGGTAATAGGTGATCGTTACGATCTTTCTTCACAGGCTTATCAAGGTGGAGGACGAGGATTAAATATTAATTTAATTAGAACTATACGTAATTTAGTACTAGGAAATTTTACTCCAGATTTAACTTTTTATCTCGATATTCCTCCAAAAATTGGTTTGCAACGAATATTTGTTCGCGGTAAGTTAGATCGTTTTGAAAAAGAGTCATTGAGTTTTTTTGAACGTACACGTAATCAATATCTTGCTATTGCTAATACTGATTCAAAAATTGTTATTATTGATGCAACGCAAAGTATTAGTAAAATCACTTTATCGATTAAAACAACTTTACATAATTGGCTTTCAGATAAATTTTTATTATGAAATGGTATCCTTGGTTAAACCAAACATATCGACAAATTATTGAATGTCATCGAAATGGAAATGCACATCATGCACTACTAATTCATTCTATTGATGCGATAGGTGATGATATATTAGTATGGGGTATCAGTCGTTGGTTAATGTGTCATAATCCTAAGGAATTTAAAAGTTGTAATGAATGTTATAGTTGTCAGTTAATGCAGGCACATACTCATCCTGATTGGTATTGTCTTAAACCTGATAAAGGAAGAATATTATTAGGGATTAATTCAGTTCGCAGTATAATTGATAAATTATATCATTTTTCACAACAGGGTAGAGCTAAAATTATCTGGCAACCAAATGCATCACAAATTACTGAAGCTGCTGCAAATGCTTTGCTTAAAACTTTAGAAGATCCTCCAATGAACTGCTGGTTTTTTCTAAGCTCACACGAACCTTGGCGTTTATTAGCAACATTACGTAGTCGTTGTATAACTTGGCGTCTTTTACCACCTGATGAAAAGGATAGTTTAGTATGGTTACAAAAACAATGTATCCAATCGCAAGAAGTTATGCATACAGCTTTGAAATTGAGTAATGGTTCACCTGTAGCAGCACTTAAACTGCTAAATCATGAGCGTTGGAAAATACGTCAAATGTTATGTAAAACAATTCCAGAGGTAATATATAGTGATATACTAAAATTATTACCAATATTAAATAATAATTACGTAACAGAATGTTTATATTGGTTAATTACTTTATTAATTGATACTATAAAATATCATTATGGAGCTAGTAAATGGATAGTTAATATTGATAGTCAGGATATAATTAAGCAATTATCTCAGCAAATAAATAATAATATATTACATAAAAGCGTGCAAGAATGGATGAAGTGTTATAGAGATCTTCAATCTGTAGCAACATTAAATCGTGAGTTAATATTAACAAATAGCTTGTTAAGATGGGAAGACTTACTTGCTGTAAAATAAATATTTATAAATAAGATAAGGAAAGAAGTTAAATTTATGTTTATAATTGATTCACATTGTCATCTAAATGCTTTAGATTACAAAAATCAACATCATGATTTAGACGATGTTATAGCTAAAGCAGCTACACGTGATGTAAAATTTATTCTTGCTATTTCTACTAATTTAGATGATTACTATATACTCAAATCTTTAATAAAAGACTATAAAAATATCAAGTTATCTTGTGGTATACATCCTCTTAATCAAACAACATTATCTTACGATTGGGAATATTTTCGACTTGTTGCTGCAGATGAGAATGTTATTGCTTTAGGTGAAACTGGATTAGATTATCATTCTCAATTAAAAAATAAAATACAACAACAAGCTTCATTTTGTGAACATATTCGTACTGGTATAACTCTTGATAAACCAATTATTGTACATATGCGTAACGCAAGCACTGATACACTAGCTATTTTACGTGAAGAACATGTAGAAAAATGTGGAGCAGTCTTACACTGTTTTACTGAAAATAAAGAAATTGCTACAAAATTATTAGATTTAGGGTTATATATATCTTTTTCAGGTATTTTAACTTTTCGTAATGCTAATACCATTAGAGATGCAGCTTGTTATGTACCTTTAGAACGTATATTATTAGAGACTGACTCCCCTTATTTAGCTCCTGTACCGTATCGTGGTCAAGATAATCAGCCTGCTTTTACACGTGAGATAGCTGAATATATGGCAGCATTGAAAAATATAGATTTAGAAACTTTAGCTGATATAACTACAAAAAATTTCTCTAACTTATTTCATATCTCTATGAGCAAACTTAGAAATTGATTAATTTTAAAATATGTTATGCATTATAAGAATTTTTCTTTTAGATAAACGGTATTGAATTTCCATATTTCTTATAGCAAGAAACTTTATGTAGTTTTTTAAAAATTCTTAATAATAAGATATAATTATTAATCTATATAATTAACTATTGAAAAAAGATATTTTCTTAATTTCATTAAGTATCTTCTACACTTTACGTATTAAGGAAATACCATGTTCAAAGAAACTATTTTTAGCAAAATTATTAATCGCGAAATTTCTGTTGATCTAGTTTATCAAGATGAATTGGTTACGGCTTTTCGTGATATTGAACCTAAAGCAGCAATTCATATTTTAATTATTCCAAATACTTTTATCCCAACTATCAATCATGTTAAGTCGATACACGAAAAGATATTAGGTCGTATGATAACTGTAGCAGCAAAAATAGCGTATGACGAAGGTATTTCAAAAGATGGATACCGTTTAATAATGAACTGCAATCGACATAGCGGTCAAGAAGTTTATCATATTCATATGCATTTACTTGGAGGACAACCTCTAGGTCCACTACTATCGATTTAAAGTTTATGTGATGATTAATCTAATAAAAATTACTCTGTATAATATTTTAATTAAATAAGAAACTATTAAATATATAATTTCATACTTTTCATTTTAAATAAAATAGATATTGAAATTAATGTATGAAATACTATCGATATATAAATATGATATTATTTATATTTTATAAATAAATTAACGAATATTAATTAAATGTCTTACTTTATAAATTAAGCTTATAATTATTTAAAATATTTATTTGCATATAAAATGTAAAAGTCAATTAATAGAAAATATATTCCTTTCTATACTAAGATGAGGAGAATTATAATGTTCAAGATACAACAATTTATAATAGTATTGTTTATTATTATACTAAATAGTTGTGCAATTGAGCCAAAAAAAATAAAAAATTCGGTAAAATCTCAAGTAGTAACTCCATCATATTCTACAGAGTCAACAACAATTTTAAAAGATTTAAAGTATAATTTATTACCGTCACAAATAGGAGTAGAAAAAGTACCATATCCACCAAATTTAAAAAATATTGATTGGAAAGCTAGTATGATTCCACTCTTTATGAGCATGAAAAAATCTACTGAAAATATTAGTACAGGTCGTACTTTAGTAGTTGATTGTATGGAAAATTATACTAATGGTTCATTACAAATAGATCAAGCCATAAATGTAATCAGAACAGCTTTAAATAGTGAAGCAAAATTTACTTTAATATCAATAAGTCAGTTAAATAAAGCAAAACAGGAATTTGGTTTATTACCAGATGATCGAATAAATTCACATAGTAAAGGGATTTGGCTATCACGTCTTATTAATGCAGAATATTTACTGTGTAGTACCATGCATGGAAATGTAAAATCACCAACAATAAAAATGCAATTAATGTTGGTTAAAACAGGAGAAATAATTTGGTCAAGTGATAGTATCGCACATTTCTAATCTAATATAAGTTAAAAATTAATATTATTTTTAAAGTTCTACATAAAATCCTACAGGTATATATAATTCTGTTTTTTTAATTAAAAATAGTTTTTTAAAACTTATATTTTTATGAATATATTTAGTAATACTATTTTAAGTTAATTTATATTAAAATATTAATTATTCATAAATTTAAAAGAAAATATTTTTATATATATTAAATACAATTTTTTTCTAATTCATTAATAAAATTTTGTAACCATGCTATACGTATTTTTTGTTCAGTAAGATCACGTGTAAACTTTAAGCGTGTTTCCCCATCAAACTGCCAGTGTTTAGGATGTTTTTGTATTAAATCAATTATCCATATTGGATTTATTTTATGACTTGATGTAAATTCAATAAATCCTCCTTTTTCATTTGCTTTAATTTTAAGAATACCTATTTTATGAGCTATTAATCGAAGGGCAGTAATATCGAATAAAGTAATAGCCACATCTGGTAGCTTACCGAAACGTTCAGTTAGTTCTATTTTAAGCTTATCCAGCTCTTTAATATCTACAACACTCGCAATTTTCTTATAGATAGATAAACGAATATTTATATCAGGAATAAATTTCTCAGGCAATAAAGCAGGTACCATAATTTCAATTTCAGCGGGAATAGGAATTAGATCTTTCAATGATAGCTCACTTCCTGATTTCAAAGCCTTTATAGCATTTTCTAAAATTTCCATATACAAAGTGTATCCTATACTTTCTATTTGACCACTTTGTTCTTCTCCCAATAGTTGACCTGCACCACGAATTTCTAGATCTTGCGTTGCTAAAGCAAAACCAGCTCCTAAATCTTCTAAATCAACAATAGCTTGTAACCGTTGTTGTGCATCAGTAGTTATATTTTGCATTTTTGGTATTAGTAACCAAGCATAAGCTTGATGATATGAACGACCTACTCGACCGCGTAACTGATGTAATTGAGCTAAACCAAAATGATCAGCTCGTTCAATAATTATAGTATTAGCACTTGGTACATCAAGTCCTGTTTCAATAATCGTAGTACAAACTAATACATTAAAACGCTGATGATAAAAATCATTCATAACTCTTTCTAAATCACGTTCACGCATTTTACCGTGTCCAATAGCTATTTGAGCCTCTGGTACTAACTCTATTAGTAATTGTGCAACTTTTTCAATATTATCAATATTATTATATAAATAATACACTTGACCTCCACGTCGTACTTCACGTAGAATTACCTCACGTACTATATTTGTATCATATTCACGAACAAAGGTTTTTACTGGTAAACGACGATCTGGTGGTGAAGAGATAATTGATAAATCTCTTATCCCATTCATTGCCATATTAAGTGTACGTGGGATTGGAGTAGCAGTGAGAGTTAAAATATCAACGTTGCTTTGTAGCGCTTTAATCCGTTCTTTATGACGTACACCGAAACGATGTTCTTCATCTATAATTAATAATCCTAAATCATACCATTTAACATCATTCATTAATAATTTATGAGTACTAATTAATATATCTATTTTCCCTTCACTAACGTTTTTTAATAATTCTTTTTCTTCCTTAAAACTACGAAAACGAGATAACATTTCAATACGTACAGGCCAATTGGCAAATCGATCATGAAAATTATTGTAGTGTTGCTGAGCTAAAAGCGTAGTAGGAACTAATATAGCAACTTGTTTGCAATTTTGTAAGGCAAGAAAAGCAGCACGCATAGCAACTTCAGTTTTTCCAAAGCCGACATCGCCACATATTAAACGATCCATTATTAATGGTTGGCACATATCGTTTAATACTGCATTAATAGCTTGCATTTGATCATTAGTAATTTCAAATTGAAATTCTTTACAAAACATTTCATATGTTTTTTTATTATCATGTACAAAAGCAAAACCAGTTTTAGTAGCACGTTTAGCATAAATATCTAATAACTCAACAGCCACATCACGTATTTTTTCTACTGCTTTTTGACGTGTACGTATCCAAAGATCACTACCTAGTTTATGTAAATGTATGTTTTGATTAGTTACTCCAGTATATTTACTAATTAGATGTAAAGATGAAATTGGTATGTAAAGTTTAGTGTCACCCGCATAAGAAATAATAAGATATTCAGCTTCAATTTTATTTAATGTAATAGTTGTTAATCCTATATATCGTCCTATTCCATGATCTATATGTACGATTAGTTGACCAGGATGTAATTCAATAAGATTACGTATTATTGAATATGGATTAACAATAGATTTATTACTATTGTAATAAAATTCATTAATGATTTGTTTGCTAAATACATCATTTTCGCAAATAAAAGCATAATTTTGTCTAGTATCAATAAAGCCACATTCACTAGCACCTATAATGATGCTATATGAATTCTGTAAATATTCTTTAAAACGTGTTATAGGTTTTGGGTATATTTTTATTTTATCTAATATTTCATATAAACTTTTACGTCGACCTTCATTCTCAACTGAAAAGATTACTTTTCCAGTAAAAGTATTTAAAAAATCACATAAACGATTTATTGATTCGTCTTTAGCCGACGATCCTTTTGTTACTATTTTTGGTATTGCTTTATAACCACAGTTTACATAATTCTTTTTTTTGACTAGTATCTTACTAGTTATTTTTATAGATGGCCATATTTTTAGTTCTTTAAATAGATTATCTGGACTTAACCAGAGTTTTAACGGATTTATAAGTGAATACTTTAGATCAATTTGTTTCTGTTCAAAACGTATATTAGTGTCTTGCCAAAAATCAATAGCATTAGTCTTTAAAAAGCTTCCTGTAATGATTAGCGTATTTTTAGGTAAATAACTAAACAGAGTTGGTAGTTCCTTTTTGAAAAATAAAGGCTGCCAATATTCAATGCCTACAGGAAATTTACCTTTACTAACTTGGTTATAAATATGATCTATTTTATCGCTTCGATTAAAAATCTCGCGCCAACGGCTGCAAAATACTTCAATAGCTATTTTATCTGTAGGAAATTCATGGTCTGGTAATAATTTAATGACTTTAACTTCTTTGATTTGATGTTTATTTTCAATATCAAATAAATGTATACTATCAATTTTATCATCAAAAAAATTAATTCGATATGGAAACTTACTACCTATTGGATAAATATCAAATAATGAACCATGTATAGTGTATTGTCCATAATTAGTTATTTGATTTGCATATGTATATTCAGCTTGTTCCAATTGAGTTCGTAATCTATCAAATGATATTTTTTGTCCTTGATGCATCATTAAAGTATATTTATATAAAAAATCGCGAGGACATACACGTTGCATTATAGTTTTAACTGGCATAATAATAATGCCATGTTTTAAAATAGGAATTTTATATAAAGTAGACAAGCGAGATAAGATAATATCTTTATGCGGTGAAAAGTTATCATATGGTAGCGTTTGCCAATCAAAAAAATAAATAATTGGTAGTTCTGTAAATTGTTTAATTTCTTCTTTTAAGCGGAGAGCAGATTGAATATCTGAAGTAATTATTAATACTGGTCTAGTACTACGTTCTGCAACATTAGCACATTCCAATGCTTTCGCAGCACCTATGATCTGTCCAAATTGATAGTTATTACCAGTTTTAATAGATAGAGTATAACTGTTCTTTTCTAACATGGGTACCGACATGTTTTTTATATAAATTAATTTATTTTAAAGAGTATAGTAATAACATAATCTTTGATTATTTATAAAATATTTATAATAATTTAATTATTTAATAATTTAATTAATTTAGGTAAATTATACAAAAATTTTTATAACTAAAAAGATTAAAAAATAATTCTTTTAATACTAAAAAATAGTAAAAAATATTTTTAATAGTACTTACATTGATAATAATTATTTTTTTAAAAAAATAATCAATAGTTAATTTTACTATGATTACTATAATAATATTTGCTATATAAGTTTTATTTGAATAGATCATTTTTTAAAAAATAAAAATCAATTAATTATCTACTAATATCATGATGAATAGTATGTTTAATATATTTTTATATCTAAAAATAATTTTTATTTATATTTAAAAATTAAATATTCCATAAAATAAGATACTCATTTATCATCCTAACATTTATATAAATAATGTGAAGATTAATTTTATGTATCAACCTGTCTCGTTATTTATTGCTGTTCGTTATATTCACGGACGTACTTCAGACCACTTTGGTCGCTTTATCTCATCATTATCAACTATTGGTATAATATTAGGTACACTATCTCTTATAATAGTTGTATCAGTTATGAATGGATTTGAAAGAGAATTAGAAAATAATATTTTAAACTTAATACCGCAAGCTTTAATTACTAGTGAAAAAGGAAGTATTAATCCAAAACAATTTCATATGCAGCAATTAAAATTGAATGGTATAACACATATAGCACCTCTTACGACATCTAATGTATTATTACAGAGCGTGAGTAATATATCCATGGGTGTGATGCTAGGAATTAATCCAGAAGAATATGATACATTAAGACCTTTTTTAATAGATACAAATATTAGAGTACTTCAACCTGATCAATATAATATAATCATTAGTAAACAACTTAGTACTCAATTAAATATAAAGTATGGCGATAAGCTGCGGTTGATCGTTCCTTCTATTAGTCAATTTACTCCAATAGGGCGTATGCCTAGCCAACGACTTTTTACTGTTGCTGGTATTTATGAAACCGGTACTGAAGTTGATGGGTATCAAATACTAATTAATATACAAGATGCTGGAAAAATAATGCATTTACCTATTGGTAATATTACCGGATGGCGGTTATGGGTTAAAAAACCACTTAAAATTGATCATCTTAGTCAAGAAATAATACCTAATGGTATGATATGGAAAGATTGGCGTGAAAGCAAAGGTGAACTTTTTCGGGCAATGATTATGGAAAAAAATATGATGATTTTACTTTTAAGTTTAATTATATCTGTAGCATCATTTAACATTACAGCATCACTCAATTTATTGATTATGGATAAAAAAGCAGAAATAGCTATATTACAAACACAAGGATTTACTTATAGACAAATTATTACAGTATTTATGTTACAAGGTATTAGCACAGGTATTATTGGTGCATTATTAGGTACTTTATTTGGCTTATTATTAACTAATCAATTAAATAATTTTACCCCAGTGATAAATTTACTTTTTAATAGAACAAAATTTCCAGTAGATATCAAGATAGGACAAGTATTTACCATTTCATTAACTTCAATAGTAATATCAATACTTTCAACTTTATATCCTGCATGGAAAGCTAGTTCTAATAAACCTGCTGAGACTTTACGTTATGAATAATAGTCCTTTATATCCTTTATTAAAGTGTACTAATCTTTGTAAGAGCTATCAAGAAGGTCATGTCCAAACCAAAGTGCTAGATAATATATCTTTTAGTGTGCAATCAAATGAATTGATGGTAATTATTGGTAGTTCTGGATCTGGAAAGAGTACGTTATTACATTTATTAGGTGGTCTCGATAATCCTAGTTCAGGTGATATAATCTTTGATGGTAAGTTATTGAATAAGATGTCATCATTAGATAAAGCAAAATTACGTAATCGTCAACTGGGGTTTATTTATCAATTTCATCATTTATTACCAGATTTTACTGCAGTAGAAAATGTGGCAATGCCACTATTAATTAATAAACTTTCTAAAACTGAAACTCAAGATCGTTCTATAGAAATGTTAATAGCAGTAGGTTTAGAAAAGCGTGCTTTACACTTTCCTTCAGCCCTTTCTGGCGGTGAACGTCAACGAGTAGCAATTGCTCGTGCGTTAGTAAATCATCCACAATTAGTTTTAGCTGATGAACCTACCGGAAATTTAGATGCTTTTAATGCTGAGGCTATTTTTCAATTACTAAAAAAATTTAACTCACAACAAAAAACAGCCTTTTTAATAGTAACTCACGATTTACAAATGGCGAAACGTTTTAATAGAAAAATGCAAATGTTAGATGGTAAGCTAAGTAATTACTTAACATAGGAAATTCTAATGCGTTTATCGGTATCATTATTATTAGGTCTACGTTTTAGTCGTAAGCATCGAATGCTCAGTATATCAAATATGGGCATTGCCATCGGAGTAGCTGTTTTAATTATTGGATTAAGCGCCATGAATGGCTTTGAACGTGAACTTAGAAACCGAATTTTAGCTGTAGTACCGCATGGTGAAATTGAACCATTTAATCATCAACAATTGTTTAATTGGGAAAGAATGATTACTACTATTGAAAAAATTCCAGGTATTAAAATTGCCACACCATATATTAATTTTACTGCCATTATAGATAAAGGAACAAAAATACATATTTTACAGATAAAAGGCATTGATTTAAAGCATAAAACATATTTTAATTCTTTATCAAATTTTATTATAGGTAATAATTGGCAATTCATAGAAGGTAAGCAGCAAATCCTTCTTGGAGCAGGAATTAGTAAAACTCTTCAAGTAAAACCTGGTGATTGGATTACCATTTTTATTCAAGGAGATGAAAATAGTAATCATTCAATATTCAATCGGCCAAAAAGTATTCGTTTACAGGTTACTGGTATAATACAAATACATAGTATCTTAGATTATAATTTAGCATTAATACCTCTAATGGATGCACAACGCTATCTAAAAATAGGTAATAATATTACCGGTATTACAGTAATTATGAATAATCCATTTCAAGCTCAAAGTCTAGTACGTAAAGCCGCTAATGTTACGCAATCTGATGTTTATATCCGTAATTGGATTAATACTTATGGTTATATGTACCAAGATATCCAAATGATTCGTGCTATTATATACTTAGCAATGTTCTTAGTGATAGGTGTAGCATGTTTTAACATTGTCTCGACATTAGTTATAGAAGTAAAGAAAAAAAGTAAAGATATTGCTATTTTACGAACATTAGGAGCAAATGATCATTTAATTCGTAATATTTTTATTTGGTATGGATTATTATCAGGATTGCTTGGTAGTACTTTAGGAATTTTATTTGGAGTAGTTATTTCTCTAAATTTAACGACAATTATGCATAAAATAGAACATGTTATAGGGTATCAGATATTATCTAAAGATATTTATTTTATTGATTTCTTTCCATCTAAATTATATTGGGTTGATTTAATTTATGTATTAACAATAGCTATTATATTAAGTATAATGGCTAGTTGGTATCCATCTCGTCGTGCAAGACTTATTGATCCTGCTCGCATGCTTAGTGGAGGTTTAAATTAAATATTTAAGAATACATTATAATCAATAACTATATAATATAGTATATAGTTAATAGTTATTTGATTTTAATAATTTAAATTAAAAAACAAAATCGAAGTGCAGCTAAAAATGTTGTAAAAAAGGAGATTTTTATGCTTGTGCCAAGAAACAGAATACGATTATCTCGTTATAAAAAAAATCGCCGTAAAGTACATCAACGTTTTCGTCAGCGTATTTTTGATCGCGATCGTAAAACAAATCTTATTTAAGATCCAATATCATATATTATTTTGCTATAAAATTAATAACATGAATTTATAATGCTCTAATATATACTAAATTTAATTTAATAAAAATAAATTTAGTATATACTTAAGTTATGCAACTTAAGTATCAATGGATTATATGATTTAGAGAACGGTTTAATTCTTTATCATATTGTGATCATTATTGATTATTTTTAAGTTTTTGAAATAATGTTTCATATTGTAAATTAGCATCACCAACATCATTTTGCCATTCGCCTTTTTGGATTACTTCAGGTGGTGGATAAAGTAATGGATCTTTTGCAATTTCTTTAGGAAGTAATTTTTTAGCTGTTAAATTTGCTGTAGGATAACCAATCATTTTTACTATTTTTGCTGCAATATCTGGACGTAAGAGAAAATTAATAAGTTTTAATGCTCCTTCTTTGTTTTGTGCTTTAGATGATATTGCTAAATTATCCATCCAGAAAATACTTCCTTCTTCAGGCCAAATGACTTGTAGTGGTATTCCTGCTTTACGAGCAACATATGCAGAACCATTCCAAATCATTCCTATTTTTACTTCTCCTTCAATAAATGGATTACCAGGATTATCTGAATTAAAAGCGAGTACATTTGGCATTAATTTTTGAAGTTCTTTATAGGCAGCATAAATTTTCTTATAATCTTGTGTATTGCCTGAATATCCTAATTTTCTTAATGCTACTTGAAAAACTTCGCGTGCATCATCAGTTAATAATAAGCTCAATTTATATTCTGGGTTCCATAAATCGGCCCAACGAGTAATTTTTTTTGCATCTACTAGATCTGTATTAATCCCTATAGATGTAGCTCCCCAAATGTAAGGAATAGAATAATTATTATTAGGATCAAATGGTTTATTTAATAAATTAGGATCAAGATTATGAAAATTGCTTAGTTTAGATTTATCAATTTTTTGTAGCATTCCTTCATTACGCATTTTTGCAATAAAATAAGTAGAAGGAACGATCAAATCATATACACCATTTTTCCAAGTTTTCAGCTTGGCATACATGCTTTCATTAGATTCATAGGTGGAATAAATTACTTTAATTCCAGTTTCCTTAGTAAATTGTTCTAATAATCCAGACGGAACATATTCAGTCCAATTATAAAAATAAATTATTTCACTATCAACAGCTTTTACTATTTGTGTGCTTATTATCAATATTAATATCAATATTAATTGTTTTTTTATGAAGCAATATTTTTTTTTCATATATTTCCTAAGGGCTTAGTTTTATCACGGAACAATAGTTGACTCGTGATTAATATTAACAATGACAATAACATTAAAATAGTTGCTAAAGCATTAATTTCTGGAGATACACCAATTTTTACCATTGAATAAATTTTTAGCGGTAATATTTCAAAAGTTGGATTGGTGACAAATGAAGAAATTACTATATCATCCATAGATAACGTAAAACTTAATAACCAACTTGCAATAATGGCTGGAAGCATTAATGGTATAAGAATTTTATATAAGATAGTAATTTCTCCAGCACCAAGATCTTTCGCTACTTCTAAAATACGCTTATCAAACCCATTTAAGCGAGAATATATAGTAATAACAACAAACGGTAAACAAAATGTTATATGAGATAATAATAAAGACCAAAAACCAAGTGAAATACCCATTAACATGAATAAAACTAGTAATGAAATTGCCATTAAAATATCTGGAGACATAATTACTATAAAAAGCATACTACTAATGAATAATTTAGCACGAAAATTATATCTATATAAAGCTATCGCAGTTAGTAAACCGATAAATGTAGCAAAACTAGCTGATAACATAGCTATAATTATAGAATGCTGTGCTGCTTGAATTAAACTATCATTTTTTATAAGTAATTTATACCATTGAATACTGAAACCTTGCCAAATAATACCAAATCGAGAAATATTAAAAGAATTAATAATTAATATTAATATAGGAATATAAAGCCAAGCATAAATGCTATATGTAAAAATTATACGTACCCAACGTAAAATCATTATAAATTCACTTTGTCATCTAAAAAACGTATTGTGTACCAATAAATTAATAGCATCAATCCCATTAGAAAAATCATTACTACACTAGTAGCAGATCCGAAAGGCCAGTCACGTATATTAAGAAATTGGTTTTTAATTATATTACCTATCATTAAATTTTTTGCTCCTCCCATTAAATCAGTTATATAAAATAAACCCATCGCTGGAATAAATACTAGTAACCAACCAGCAATAATACCAGGGAGAGTAAGAGGAAGTATAATTTGAATAAATATTTGTAAATTACTAGCACCTAGATCACGAGCTGCTTCTAAATAGGACTTATCTATTTTTTCTAGACTTGAGTAAAGAGGTAATACCATAAATGGAAACAAGATATAAATTAGTCCAAGAATGATTGCAGTAGTTGTATACATAATATGAAATGGTATATCTATTATGCCTAACCATAATAAAAAATGATTTAACCATCCACGTGTGCTTAAGAAAATTTTTAGACCATAAATTCTAATTAATGAATTTATCCAAAAAGGAATAATTAATAAAAATAACATTAATGGACGAATATAAATTGATAATTGATTTAAACACCAAGCAAAATAATAACCAAGTAATAAACAACATACTGTAGCTATAAACGCTATATAAAGCGAATGTAGTAGTACTTGTATATATAAAGGATCAAATAGCTTACGGTAGTTGTTCAATGTAAAGGGCATACTAATAAAATGTACATTATTGCTCTTAAGAAAGCTGGTAATCAAAATCATTAAATTAGGCAAAAGAACAAATAGTGCTAACCAAGTAAAAATTAAAGTAATAATAATTTTTTTTAAGTAATTACACATGATGTTCATATGGCAATACCATCTCTCTATTAGGTATCCACTTTATAATGATTTTTTGATTTAAAAAATCATCATAATCTAAATTATCTTCATTAAAAAATTCACTTATTGTTAACATTTTACCATTTTCTAATTCAACAATAGATTCTAATATCATTCCTTTGTAGTTACGTGCGCGTACATATCCAACTAAATAATTACCAGCACAATTATTATTATTCATTCCCTTAACACGTAAGTCTTCAGGACGTAGTAAAACATATATTTTTTCTCCAATTTTAACAGAAAATGGACAATTAATATCACATTCATGTCCTTCAAAATGTACTCGTATAATAGGTGCATTATCTCTATTCATAACCTTGGCATAAAATACATTAATTTCACCAATAAAACTTGCTACGAATAGATTATTAGGTTTTTCATAAATCTCACGTGGAGTTCCTTGTTGTTCAATCTTTCCATCACGCATCACCACTATACGATCTGAGATAGCCAATGCTTCTTCTTGATCATGAGTAACAAATATGAAAGTAATACCTAGTTTGCGTTGCAGAGCTTTTAACTCATTTTGCATTTGACGACGTAATTTATAATCTAAAGCTGATAGAGATTCATCTAATAAAAGTACTTTAGGACGATTGACTATTGCACGAGCTATTGCAACTCGCTGTTGTTGACCACCTGAAAGTTGATGTGGACGACGATCAGCAAGTCCATCCATTTGCACCATTAATAATACTTGATTTACACGCTTAGTTATCTCGATACCTTCAACTTTTTTCATCCGTAAACCAAAAGCTATATTTTCAAAAACTGACATATGAGGAAAAAGTGCGTAACTTTGAAATACAGTATTAGTATGACGTTGTTCAGCTGGTATATTAGTAATATCATGCTCATCAAGAAAAATACGACCACTATCAACTTCTTCTAATCCAGCTATTAAACGTAAAATAGTGGTTTTTCCACAACCAGATGGGCCAAGTAAAGTTATAAACTCACCATGATGAATATTTAAATCAAAAGAAGAAATAATACTTTTACCGTCAAATTTTTTACTAATAGCAGAAAGTGTGACTAAAGGTTTTTTTAAACTTATTGGCTTCATTTTATTGAACTCAGTTTAATTCAAGGAAACAAGCTAATCGCCAGAAGAGACATAGTGTAATTTAATGATGGGAATAATAATACCTACTAAAAATTAGGATAATGTTACATTTTAGCGAGTGATAAATATGGTAGATGTTAAAAAATAATCTAATAGAAATTTACTTTCAAAGCAATATTTAATTATATTCTACTAATATAGTAGAAATATTATAAATTTATAGGATTAATAATATCATTTTTACTAAATTACTAATTATAATATTCCTTTATTCAAAGGATAAATAATTATATGGAAAAAATTAGTTTTTTAATAGATTTTATTAATTAAATAAATTTAGTTAAAGATTATTTAAGTTCATCAACTAATTGAACAGCGTATCCAAGATAACATGCTGGAGTCATTTTTTTTAAACGAGTTTTTTCTTCTTTTGGTAATTTTAAACTATCAATAAAATTTTTTATATCAATCTCATTTATATGTTTACCTCGAGTAAAAGTTTTTAGTGTTTCGTATGGTTTTTTAATACCGTAACGACGCATTACAGTTTGAATTGGTTCTGCTAGTATTTTCCAGTTAGAATTTAATTCTTGCAAAAGATTTTCTTGATTAACTTCTAACTTAGATATTCCATTTAGTACTGAATTATAAGCAATCAAAGAATACCCAAGACCAACACCAAGATTACGTAACAAAGTAGAGTCTGTTAGATCGCGTTGCCAACGAGAAATTGGTAATTTACTAGCTAAATGCTGCATTATAGCGTTAGCTAAACCAAGATTTCCTTCAGAATTTTCAAAATTAATTGGATTGACTTTATGTGGCATTGTAGATGAACTAATTTCTTTAGAAATAATTTTTTGTTTAAAAAAATTAAGTGCAATATAACCCCAAATATCACGATTAAAATCTATAAGAATAATATTAAAACGTACAATACAATTAAATAATTCAGCAATATAATCGTGCGGTTCAATTTGGGTAGTATACGGATTCCAGGTAAGACCTAGTGATGTAACAAATTCTTCACTTAATTCATGCCAGTTAATCTTTGGATAAGCTGCTACATGGGCGTTATAGTTGCCAACAGCACCATTGAATTTTCCAAGTATCTCAATTTGATTTAATTGAAGCAATTGGCGTTTCATACGGTATACCACATTTGCCATTTCTTTACCAATAGTCGAAGGTATAGCTGGTTGACCATGGGTACGTGCTAAAAAAGGGATATCTTTATATTCTCGTGCTAAAGTTTGTACAGCATAAATAATTTTTTCCCATAATGGGATTATTATATCACAACGTGCCATTTTTAGCATAAGAGCATATGACAAATTATTAATATCTTCAGAGGTACAGCCAAAGTGTATAAATTCAGATACGCCACATACAACAGGAATATGTACTAACTTTTCTTTAAGAAAATATTCAACTGCTTTCATATCATGATTAGTATCACGTTCAATATTTTTGATGATTTCAGCATCTTTTTCACTAAAATTGATAAATATGTTATCAAGAATAGCATTTATATCTGCATCAAACATAGGAACTTCTTTGATCTCTACTGTTGTAGATAATTTCTTTAACCAATAAATCTCAATTTTTATCCGAAATTTAAATAAACCATATTCACTAAAAATATCTCGTAATGAATTAATTTTATCTCCATAACGACCATCAATAGGAGAAACGGCTGTTAGAAAAGATAATCCCATTAATAATACTCCTAAATTATTTAATAATTATATTATGTTTTAAATCAATAAGATGTACTCAATCGGGATAAAATGGTTTTTGCTTCTTCTAATAATTTCTGTCGCGAAAACATTAACTGTAGGCGACTACCACCTATTTGTTGCCATAGAACTGCAGAACGTATACCGGTTAAAAGAATAGCACGTACCTTGCATTGTACTTGTATATTTTGTAATACTTGGGAGCCAGTTACTTGAATACGAGGACCTAACGGACTGATTATATCAAGATAAATACTACTTATAATATTAATAATAGTATCAGATTCTAATTCATAATGTACCCTTTGGCGATCTAGCTGATTAATCCTCTCGATAAGGTTAGATTGTGCTTGTTTATTCCCTTTTAATTTACGTTCTAACATCATTAAGCTAAGAGTATACCGCATTAATTCTATGTTTCCCTTCCGATGATTATGACTGTTTAATACAGTTAACAATGTTTTCAATCCTAAGTACAAATTATTTTCATCATTATTAAATACAGCTAATGTTGATTTAGGATTGATATGAAGTAGACTACTCAATGAAACGCTGAGCGCAGCATCATGACAATATCCTTTATGTGCTAATTGTTGTACCATATAAGCTGATTGACATACTCCAGACAATGCTAAGGTAATTTCATAATAATTTTTAGCCACGCTTAACTCCTTACTAATATTCTGATAATAAATAATCAGTTTTTTATTAGAGGTAGGCGTTGTTCAATAATTCCGCCTCCAAGGCATATATCACCAAGATATAATACAATTGATTGACCAGGAGTAACTGCTATAATTGGCTCATCAAAATGTATTTCTATGGAATCATGTCTGTAAGATATCAATTTACATGGAACATCTTTTTGACGATAACGAATTTTTGCTGTACATCGTAGTGGTATTATAATAGCTTTTTGATTTACCCAATGTAACTGTTTTGCAATCAAACCCACTGACATTAACTGAGGATGTTTACTACCTTGTGCTATAATGAGATTATTTTGGTCTAGATCTTTGTCGACAACATACCAAGGCAGTCCATTGTTGTTGTAATGTTTTTGTCCACCAATACCTAATCCTTTACGCTGACCTAATGTGTAATACATTAATCCTTGATGTATCCCGACAATTTCTCCATTAACAGTCTTTATTGCTCCTGGTTTAGTAGGAAGATAACGACTAAGAAAATTATAAAGTTTTCTTTTTCCAATAAAGCATATACCAGTTGAGTCTTTCTTCTTTGCATTAATTAACCCAATATCTTCAGCTATACGCCTAACTTCATTTTTTTTTAATGTACCAACAGGGAATAAACTTTTTGCTATTTGTTGCTGATTTAAAGTATAAAGAAAATAGCTTTGATCTTTATTTTGATCAAATCCACGTAATAGATAGTAATTACCGTTTTTATTTTGGCTACGTACGTAATGTCCAGTAGCAATAAAATCTGCATTAAGATCTTCTAATGCAAAATCAAGAAAAACTTTAAACTTAATTTCTTTATTACATAAAATATCAGGATTTGGAGTACGACCAATTCTATGTTCTTTAAGAAATAATTCAAATACATAATCCCAATATTCTGATGCAAAATTAATTTTGTGTAATTTAATTCCAAGTGTATGACATACAATCTTTACATCATTTAAGTCGTCGTTTGCAGTACAATGATCATTATCATCTTCTTCCCAGTTTTTCATGAATACACCTTCAACATGATAACCTTGCTTTTGCAATAACCAAGCAGAAACAGAAGAATCTACGCCTCCTGACATACCAACAATTACTTTTTTTTCATTATTGTAAAACATTAAGCACTCTTAGTAATAATGAATAATATTAAAATATAGAAGATTTATACGAAAAAATTTTATCAAATATATTTATTTTTTACTTAATAATAAATATGTTATTTACGAATAATTCTGATATTTATTTCATGAACATTTTAATGATGATTAAATCACTCTTATTTAATTCAATATAACTATCATAATTATCTAAATTTAAATATTAATTTTGGATAATTATGAATAATAATTTTTATTATACCATATTTAGTCAAATAAAATATTTAATTAATAAAATTATGTAAACAATTAATCCATCTATATAGATATTTAATTTAGTTTGATCCTAAAATTAATTTATTATTTAAGTCTATTTACTAGTGAATTAATATAATTTAATAACTTATATATTAATATAATTATTTTCAGTAAGCATTTAGTAATATCGTTAATAAAAAATTTTAATCAATAAATTCCTCTTAATTATCAATATATCTTAAAATAACATAAAAAATATATTTTGCTATATAGTATCTATTACTTTTCTTATTTAATTAAACAAGGTATATTATTTTACATATTAATTTAAGAAAAATTATAGTTTATTTTAAAAAATTAAATAAATATTTTTATATTTAAATCTAATTTAAAAAATATTAATTATAAATAAAAAATTTATAGATAATATCTATTGACATTACAAAAATAATAATAATGTTATAGATATTTATCAATATCAATATCAATATCAATATCAACAGATAATTAAGATATTGATTAGAAAAGAGGATATTTAAATGGAGAGTAAAGTATTTGTTCCAAGAAAAGGGCAGAAGATTATTCTACATAAAGGTAAAATGATTATTCCAAATAATCCAATTATTCCATATATTGAAGGAGATGGTATAGGTATTGATATTTGTCCTATCATGATAAAAGTTGTCGATGCTGCTGTAAAGAAATCTTATAATAATATAAAAAAGATTTCTTGGATGGAAATTTATGCAGGTCAGAAATCAGTTGAACTCTATGGTTCCCATTGTTGGTTACCACGTGAAACTATAGATTTTATTAGAGAATATCGAATTGCTATTAAAGGACCATTAACTACACCAATTAGCACTGGTATACGTTCTTTAAACGTTAAATTACGTCAAGAACTAGATTTATATATTTGTTTACGTCCGATACGATATTATAAAGGTACTCCGAGTCCATTAAAGCATCCAGAAGATACTAATATGATCATTTTCCGTGAAAATTCTGAGGATATTTATACAGGTATTGAATGGAAAGCTAATTCCGTAGAAGCTAAAAAAATAATCAAATTTTTACATGAAGAAATGCAAGTTACGAACATTCGTTTTCCTAATAAGTGTGGAATAGG
Organism: Pantoea sp. Aalb; assembly: GCF_009829985.1. NCBI lineage: Bacteria > Pseudomonadati > Pseudomonadota > Gammaproteobacteria > Enterobacterales > Erwiniaceae > Pantoea > Pantoea sp. Aalb. Next base: position 405,436 of record NZ_SZZU01000001.1, on the reverse strand, counting down.
TATAAAACTATGTTCTGAAGAAGGAACCAAGCGTCTTATTAGAGCAGCAATTCAGTATGTTATCACTAATAATAGAGATTCATTAACTATAGTACATAAAGGAAATATTATGAAATTTACTGAAGGATCATTTAAAAAATGGGGATACAATTTAATACAAAATGAATTTGGTGGTAAATTTATTAATAGTAGTGATTCATATATGAATTTTAAAAATCCTAATACTGGTAAAAATATTATTATTAAAGATGTGATTGCTGATTCTTTTTTACAGCAAATTTTAATGAGACCAAAAGATTATGATGTTATTGCCTGTATGAATTTAAATGGTGATTATATTTCAGATGCACTTGCAGCTCAAGTTGGGGGTATAGGTATCGCTCCTGGTGCAAATATAGGAGATGAATGTGCTTTATTTGAAGCTACTCATGGTACTGCACCTAAATATGCAGGTCAAAATAAAGTAAATCCAGGTTCTATAATCTTATCAGCTGAAATGATGTTACGTTATATGGAATGGTATGAAGCAGCAAATTTAATAATTAAAGGTATGGAAAAAACAATTGCAAATAAAACTGTAACATATGATTTTGAGCGTTTAATGTTTGATGCTAAATTATTAACATGTTTAGAGTTTGGTGAAGAAATTATTGCTAATATGTAATTGCATATTTAAAATAATAAAATATAGTTATTTATAATACTATATAAATACCACTTTATTACATAGTTTACTCCATGAGTATCAATTAATATATAGCTAAAATTAAATAATGTTTTTTGTTTATCAAATTTCTTATTTTAAGAATAAATGCTTAAGGTAGTTTTACTATTTATTATTTATTTAAATATTTGAACATATGGTTTTTATTAAAAAATTGATGTTAATGACTAATATAAATAGTGCATGAAACTTTTATGACTTAATGAAGTAAGTTAGTAAAATATCTTAATTTTAACTTTATATGTTAAATATTTTATATTTAGTTAAATTAACAATTAAATTACTTTATTATTTTATTTTTTCTAATTTATAAACGTATAGATTAATGAAAATAGTTAATTATATGTTTATTTAAATATCAAAATGATTAAAAATATGAATATAATATGTATATGTATAAGTTGGTGCTTAACTAATAATTAATATAAAAAATGCCCATATTAATTATTAGTTAAGCACCATATATTCAACATTTTAAAAAAATAAAAGATTTATATCATTTATTAATGAATATTATAGACAATAATTAAGATTTATTTAATATTAATTTTGAATAATGTATTATATTGATATTTAAAATATTAGTATAATACATTATTCAAAATAATAACTATTATTATAATTTATATTTAATAGGACAATTGATTTATAATCATTTTATTTTAGGTGGATATGATAAATAATAATTATTATTATAAAAATAAAAATTTAATCGTGAAAATATTTATTTTTATAACCTTATTACTTACTGGCTGCGCAAAAGGAATAAGAAAAGAATTTTCTTTTAAAAATATTTTTTTTACTCAATATCCATCTCTAAAAATACATAAATTAAATAAAAACAACAATTGGGAAAGACTGACAGAAAATGCTGCTAATCATTATGGTGTTGATAAAAAGTTAATAAATGCCATAATAAATGTTGAGTCTGGAGGTAATCCTAATGCAGTAAGTAGTTCACATGCTGTTGGTTTAATGCAAATTAAAGCATCAACAGCTGGTCGTGAAGTTTATTATTCGCAAGGTCGTAAAGGGCAACCATCTTTTTTAGAGTTACGAGATCCAGTAAACAATATTAATATTGGTGTAGCTTATATAAAAATTTTGCAAAGTTCAATGCTTGCAGGTATACGTAATCCACTTACACTACGTTATGCAACAATTGTATCTTATGCAAATGGAGCTAGTGCTTTATTACGTACTTTTGATAATAATAGAAATCGTGCTATTGCAATGATTAATATAATGACACCAGATCAATTCTATCAACACGTGGAAAATAAACATCCAGCATCTCAAGCTCAACTATATTTATGGAAAGTAACTAGAGCATATCGTATTATGAATTAATATATTCATATATTAACTATTATTAAAAGGCAAACATAATATTTTTATTAAAATGGTTGTTAATTTATATATTACAATGTTGTACTTTATTATATTTTATTGTTTTTTTATAAAAAATACATATTTAATTTTATAAGTTATTTCTATATAAATGAATATTTTTATTTAACTATTTTAATATAATATACTTATACATATAAACTTTATAAAAGTTTATATGTATAAGTATATTAGTATCTTTTTATTTCCCTATGCTAATAAAATAGCTAAAATAATTTAGCAATTTAAGGAGTTATGAATGGGTATTCTTTCATGGATTATTTTTGGACTTTTTGTAGGTATCATAGCTAAATGGATTATACCAGGTAAAGATAACCACCGTGGAGTTATATTTACAATTATTTTAGGAATTATTGGTGCATTAGTTGGAGGTTGGATTAGTACATTGTTTGGTTTTGGAAAAGTAGATGGTTTTAACTTTACTAGTCTTTTGGTTGCAGTGATTGGTTCTATTATTATTTTATGGTTTTATCGACAAATACGTAGATAATTAATCAAATATTTTAAAATTAAAATTAATTAGTATTATTAATATTAATAGTATATGTACTTAAACTAATTTTTCTAAATTACTTATTAATTTTAATTTATTTAATTAGCATAATCATAAATTATATGATTGATATTTTTTATAAATAATATTTATTGTTTTGTAAGATTGGTGATAAGATTGGTGATTAGTTTTCAATTTAATATTGAATATGCATTAATTTAAATTTTCTACTTGAGCCGCATTCTAAGAGTTTGGATCAAGTAGAAATAACTAACATTAGTTTATAGTATTTAATACTTTAATATTAGAATTTAAAATAGTATTAGCATTATTACAGATTTTATCTTTTGGACAATATTTATCTAAAAGAAGTAGTGTAACTGCGTTTGTCCAACCAAAACCATCTTGTAATGGATATTCACCTCCTATACCACCACCTAATTTTGTCCCTTCTACTATATATTTCTCAATTAATTTATGTTCTTTATTATAAGTTTGTTGAACATTTTGTAGAAAATTATGACCGATTGTATTTGCTATATGAAATTGATTATAATGTTCTAAACCTTCAATAGCAACCCATTGTAAAGGTGCCCAACCATTAGGAGCATCCCATTGCTGACCACTATTTATCGTAGTAGTAATTAGACCACCAGGTTTTAATAACTGTTTATCTACTACTGATGCTACACGTTTAGCTTGTTTATAATAAGCAAGTTTAGTATATAAAGGGAATAATGTGGCAGCTGTCAATTGATTAGTAATTTTTCTTTTTTTCCAATTATAATCAGCATACCAACCATTTTTTTTATCCCACAGATAACGATTAATTGCTATTTGACGCTTTTTAGCATAGTTATTGAATTTTCTTGCATCATTATATTTATTAGCTATTTTTGATGCTTTAGCTAGTGTTTTTTCTAAATGAAATAATAAACTATTTAAATCAATTGGAACAAGTTGTGTTATGTGAATTGATGCTAGATTATGTGCATCAGCAAACCAACGAGAGCTAAAATCCCATCCAGAAGCAGCACCAGAGCGTAAGTCACGATAAACTTGTTTTTTATTTCGTTTTGGTGCTTTTTTTGCAGTGTTGATATCATCTAACCAAGATTCAGTACGTGGAACATCACGATCATCCCAATAACGATTCAATAATGTACCATTAGTTAATTTAACTACACGTTTGATAGCATGCCCTACTGTTACAGTATTACTATCTTCCATCCAATAGTTATATTCTTTTTTCATTTGAGGTAAATATTGACGATATATTTTATCGCCTTTATGTTGTGCTAGTAAATCTATCATCAAACTAAAAAAAGGAGGTTGTGAACGACTGAGATAATAACTACGATTTCCGTTGGGTATATGACCATATTTATTAAGCTGAGAAGCAAAGTTATCAATCATGTTTTGTACTATATCCCAATGACCACTTTCTGCAAGCCCGAGCATTGTAAAATAACTATCCCAATAATATACTTCACGGAACCGACCACCAGGAACAACATATGGTTTTGGTAAAGATAAAAGGGAATCATATTGATTAGAATGTTGACTAGTTCGTGTTAATACCGGCCATAAATTGTTAATATGTTCTCGTAAGCTTTGTCCAATAGGTGGAACATATTTATTTTGTTCTTTGGGTAAAATAAAATTTTTTTCTATAAATTTTTTTAAATTAAAATCATGCTGATTTTTTTGTGCTTGCCAGTAAGATAAAATAGATGCAGGATCATATTTAGGAATAGCATCAGCAAATGTTTTTTGATCTGGATAAATTCTTTTCTTTTGTACCGTATCAAAAAGTGAACCTAATAAAGTATCAGGAGTATGAGGTTGGTTACTCGATGTTTTATACTTTGTATATTCAGAATATGCAGTAGAAGAACCTGCTAATAAAGCCGTGCTTAGCCAAAAAGTAAACCGTATTGACTTTAATACGACATTTTTTACCATCTACTTTCTCCTTATTTAAAAAAATACTAATTTTTATTACTATAACTTTAGTATTTATTTATTATAGTTTATTTACTTACTTTATTAAGAAAATTTAAAATATTACATATCAATTAATATTTTATTATAGAACATTAATATACTTAATTGTATATAACTTATTTGTCTTTTTGTTTAAGAATAATAATTTCTATCTATATATCAAATATAAAATTTGATTCGTATCATACAAAATATCACTATACTATAGCTATATTTTTTTAAAAAAAGTTTATAGTATTGTTAATACTATAAATTAGATTAATAGTCTCTTATTTATTTTTTAATCACCAAAAACTAATTTTATTTTTTAAAATTAATAGATAGCTTTGTTAATTTATTTATATTAAATTTTAAAGGGAAAATAATGTATCCTATTGATTTACATGTTCATACTATTGCGAGCACTCATTCTTATAGTACTTTACACGATTATATCATCCAAGCAAAAAAAAATGGGATTAAAATGTTTGCTATTACTGATCATGGTCCAAATATGATAGATGCACCTCATTATTGGCATTTTATTAATATGCGTATTTGGCCACGTATAATTGATGGTGTAGGAGTACTTAGAGGAATAGAGGCTAATATTAAAAATCAACAAGGAGAAATTGATTGTAATCAATCTATAATTGATGAATTAGATCTGATCATTGCAGGTTTCCATGAATCGGTATATGTGCCAACTAATAAAATTCATCATACTGAAGCTATGATTGCGACTATAGCAAGTGGTTTAGTAGATATTATAAGTCATCCTGGTAATCCGAAATTTCCAATAGACATTCTAGCTATAGCTGAAGCAGCAGCATACTATAATGTAGCACTTGAAATTAATAACTCTTCTTTTGAATATTCTAGACCAGGTAGTGAACCAAACTGTTATGCAATTGTAGAAGCAGTACGTAATGCTAATGGTCGTTTAGCATTTGGTTCTGATTCCCATATTGCATTTAATATTGGTAAATTTGAACATTGTATTCGTATTACCAATAAACTAAATTTCCCAGAATCTTTTATATTAAACTTTACACCACGATGTATTCTTGACTTTTTAGAACAACGCAAAGGTAAAATTATTAATGAATTTTTAGATTTTTAATCTTCATTAAAAATAGTAAGTATTATAGTTTTAATAGTATCTATACTATTAAAAAAAAAATCTTTCAAAAGAATTAAAATATTTAAAATCATAAGAAAAATTTTAAATATTTCTTAATTTCTTATTTTGTTGATTACATTACTTCCAGAAACTATCAAATATATTAATAGGCATATGACGTTTATGATTTGTTTTTAAATACCAAGATTCGATAGTTTTAGCCGCTATCTCATCAATGGTTTTTCCTTCTAAATAATCATCTATTTGTTGATACGTAACTTTTAAAATAACCTCATCTAATACATATGGGTGTTCATCTTCTAAACCAGCAGTAGGATTTTTTAAATACAAATGTTCTGGGCACCCTAATATTTTTAATAATTGTTTACCTTGACGTTTATTTAAATGAAAGAGAGGATTAATATCTACACCACCATCGCCATATTTAGTATAAAAACCAGTAATTGCTTCAGCTGCGTGATCAGTACCTATAACGATACCATGAGTACTTGCTGCAATACTATATTGTATTTTCATTCGTTCACGTGCTTTTTGATTACCATGCATTAGATTTGATATGGCAATATTAGCATTTTTAAGAGCACATTCACTAGCCAAGACAGCTTCTTTAATATTTATAAAAATAATCTTATCTGGATTAATAAATTTTAATGCATCTTGACAATCTTGTTCATCTAATTGAATACCATATGGTAAACGTACAGCAATAAAAGAATAGTTTTTATTCTTTGTTTTTTCACGCAATTTACATATTGCTATTTGCGATAAAATACCAGCTAGTGTAGAATCTTGTCCTCCACTAATACCTAATACAAAGGTTTTTAGATGAGTATTTACGATGAGATATGATTGTAAAAAATTTACTATCATTTCAATTTCTTTCTCTGGTTCAATAAATGATTTAACACCTAACGATTGAATTATTTCTTTTTGAAGTGTCATTAGATTTCCTTTATATGAATAAATTATTTTCTTAATATAATTAATTACATGTTCATCTCCATTTAAAAGATAAATAATTTTTACTAATCAAAATATACTGTTTTTTTATTTTAAATTGAAAATAAAAAAAGAATAATACTATAAATTATTATTTATCATATTAAAATTCATTTTTTTTATGATAGGATGAAACATATAATTAATAATTTAAAGATTAAATTAGTTAAAGATAAAAATATAATAATTAAATTATTTATTTAATGGGATTTTATTTATTTAGTTAATTTGCAAACATAATTTACATTAATATAAATACATATTTATCATTCTTATCTACTATCATATGAAATGTAATTTAATTACAATTCATAGATTTAAATCTATTTTAAAATCATCTATTGTGTAGATTTTTCTTGCTCATAAATAATGTTATTATTCTTTTATTATAGAAAAATAATAAACACTATTAAATTATAATTACATTAGTTGATTTATATTGTATAAAGATACAATACTACATGCGTGCATGTAACTTTTATGCATAATCATGTATTATTGCAATTAAAGGATAACACATGCCACTGATTACTTTTCCTGATGGCAGCCAACGTAACTTTACGTGCCCTATCAGTTTGATAAATATTGCTTCCCATATAAGTCCTAAATTAGCTAAAACTTGTATTGCAGGACTTGTTAATGATGAATTAGTTGATACTATTGAATTAATTACAGAAGATTCTAAAGTTTCAATAATCACTGATAAAGATGAAGATGGTTTAAAAATTATTCGACGTTCTTGTTCTCACTTATTAGGACATGCTATTAAGCAACTATGGCCAAATACTAAAATGGCAATAGGCAATATAGTGGATAATGGCTTTTATTATGATATTGATATAGATAATGTACTAACAAAAGAAAATCTTGAGCAGTTAGAAAAACATATGCATGATTTAGTATCAAATAATTATATAATAATGAAAAAAAAAGTGAGTTGGCAGGAAGCACACGAGCTATTTAGTAAACGTGGAGAAATATATAAAACTATTATACTTGATGAAAATATCAGCACAAGGAATAATTGGAATTTATATATGCATGAAGAATATATAGATATGTGCCATGGTCCTCATGTTCCTAACATTTTTTTTTGTCGTTATTTTAAATTACAAACAATTGCTGGTGCTTATTGGCGTGGTAAAAATAATAATAAAATGCTACAACGTATTTATGGTACAGCATGGGCGAGTAAAAAACAATTATTTACTTATTTACACTCTTTAGAAGAATTAGCAAAGAGAGATCATCGTAAAATTGGTAAATATCTTGATTTATATCATGTACAAGAAGAAGCACCTGGCATGGTATTTTGGCATAACAATGGTTGGACTATATTCCGTGAATTAGAAACATTCTTACGTATAAAATTGAAAGAATATAATTACCAAGAGGTCAAAAGCCCGATGATATTAGACCATATATTATGGCAAAAAAGCGGTCATTGGGATAATTATAAAGATGCTATGTTTATGACATCTTCTGAACACCATGAATATTGTATTAAACCAATGAATTGTCCTGGTCATGTTCAAATTTTCAATCAAGGTTTGAAATCTTATCGAGATTTACCAGTACGGATAGCAGAATTTGGCAGCTGTCATCGTAATGAACCATCAGGTGCATTATATGGATTAATGCGAGTTCGTGGTTTTATTCAAGATGATGCTCATATTTTTTGTACCGAAGATCAAGTACGTGATGAAGTTAGTAGTTGTATACGTATGGTTTACGATATATATAGTATATTTGGGTTCAAAAAAATTACTGTAAAACTTTCTACTCGTCCATTAAAACGTATCGGTACTGATAAAATGTGGGATCGTGCAGAATTAGATCTAGCTAAAACTCTAGAAGATAATTCAATTTTATTTCAATATCAGAAAGGAGAAGGAGCTTTTTACGGTCCTAAAATCGAATTTACTTTATATGATTGTCTTAATCGTGCTTGGCAATGTGGTACTATTCAATTGGATTTTTTTTTACCTCAAAGTTTAAATGCCACTTACATAGATAAAAATAACAATCGTCAATATCCAGTTATAATTCATCGTGCAATTATGGGTTCTATGGAAAGATTTATTGGTATTTTAACAGAAGAATTTGCAGGAGCTTTTCCAAGCTGGTTAGCTCCAATACAAACTGTTATAATGAATATTACCGATGGTCAAAGACAATATGTTAACGAATTGACAAAAAAATTGGAAAATGCAAATATTCGTGTTAAAGCAGATTTGAGGAATAAAAAAATCAATTTTAAAATTCGTGAGCATACATTATACCATGTACCTTATATTTTAGTTTGTGGTGAAAAAGAAGTAAAAGCAAATAAAATTTCTGTAAGATCTCGCCGCAGTAAAAATCTTGAAAGTATAGATATTGATCTATTTATTAAAAGGCTACAGAAAGAAATTTGTAACCGACACCGTTATCAATTGGAGGAATAAGGTATTAAAGGCGGAAAACGAGTACAACTGATACGTTCACATCGTCTTAATAGTGAAATACGTGCTCATGAAGTGCGTTTAACTGGTATTAATGGTGAACAAATCGGCATTGTCTTATTACGTGAAGCAATTGAAAAAGCAGAAGAAATTGGGGCAGATTTAGTTGAAATTAGCCCTAATGCTGAACCACCGGTTTGCCGTATTATGGATTATGGTAAATTCCTATATGAAAAAAATAAATCTTTAAAGGAACAAAAAAAGAAACAAAAAATTATTCAAGTAAAAGAAATAAAATTTCGTCCTGGTACTGATGAAAGTGATTATCAGGTTAAACTACGTAATTTAAGTCGTTTTTTAGAAGAAGGTGATAAAGTTAAAATCACACTACGTTTTCGTGGTCGTGAAATGGCACATCAACAAATTGGGATGGAAATGCTTAATCGTGTAAAAGATGATCTTAATCAATTAGCAATAATAGAATCTTTTCCAACAAAGATTGAAGGTCGTCAAATAATCATGATACTTGCTCCTAAGAAGAAACAGTAGCTTTTTAAATAAAAATGCCGCAAGCTATGTACGTTTTATTCTATTGAACTAATTAAATCAAGAGTGAATATTTAAAATGATAAAGATTAAGACTGTACGTAGCGCGGCCAAACGTTTTAAAAGAACATCTTCTGGTAATTTTAAACGTAAACAAGCTAACTTACGTCATATTTTGACTAAAAAATCAACTAAGCGTAAACGCCATCTACGTTCTAAAAGTAATGTATCTAAAGGTGATATAGGTTTTGTCATTTCCTCTATACCATATAAATATTAATTATGATAAATCTCATTTAGATGTACTACATAGAGGTAATCCAGAAGGTAAAAAGTATAAAGTATTATGAGGAAAAGCTTATATGGCTCGTGTAAAACGTAGTGTAGTTGCCCGTGCACGTCACAAAAAAATTTTAAAACAAGCTAAAGGTTACTACGGGGCACGTTCTCGTGTATATCGTGTTGCCTATCAAGCGGTTATAAAAGCTGGGCAGTATGCTTATCGCGATCGTCGTCAACGTAAACGTCAGTTTCGTCAACTATGGATTACACGTATAAATGCTGCAGCGCGTCAAAACGGTATCTCTTATAGTTGTTTTATTAATGCTCTAAAAAAAGCATCTATTGATATTGATCGTAAAATATTAGCTGATCTGGCTGTATTCGATAAATTAGTATTCAGTAAATTAGTTGAAAAAACAAAATTACATTTAGTATAGCTTGAAAAATAGAATTATTTTATTTTTTTTGTTTGCAAGTTATTAAAAAGATTGACATCCTAATTAAAGAAATTAGATATTAAAATATAAAATAGTATGTATTATATATACATATATATCGCTTTTCTTACTTTATTAAATTTAAAATCTAATTACCGGAGTTTTTTGTGCAGCAACAGAAAGATAAAAAAAACTTACTTAAAGACTTCAGCCTCCTTCATTAATTTGGAGGCTTTTTATTTTAAAAAATCATTATAAAATCTTGTTACTAATAAAAAATAAATAGTTTATTTAGAATTCATAGAATTAGAGAAAATTATGTCTCAAATTAAAAAACTGGTAGATCGTGCTACAATTGCTATTAACCAAGCATTAGATCTTGCTACATTGGAGGCTATTCGTATAGAATTTTTGGGTAAGAAAGGGCTATTGACATCGCAAATTAAGACTTTGCGTGAAATACCATCTACACAGCGTTCAGTTATTGGGCTAACTATTAACAATGCTAAACAACAAATTCAAAAATGCCTTAAAGTACGTAAATTTTTATTAGAACAGATTAAGCTAAATTCACAATTAGTTTCAGAAACAATTGATGTTTCACTACCAGGACGTCGAATAGAAAATGGTGGACTTCATCCCATTACTCGTACAATTAATCGTATTGAATATTTATTTATTAATCTAGGATTTTCTGTAGTAACTGGACCAGAAGTAGAAGATGATGATCATAATTTTAATGCTTTAAATATTCCAATCCATCATCCTGCTCGTACAGAACATGATACTTTTTGGTTTGATAATTCACGATTGTTACGTACACAAACCTCAAGCGTTCAAATTCGTATTATGAAAAATCAAAAACCTCCAATTCGTATTATTGCACCAGGTCGTGTATATCGTAATGACTATGATCAAACACATAGCCCTATGTTCCATCAGATGGAAGGACTTATTATTGATAATAATATTAATTTTGCTAACCTCAAAAATACATTATACGATTTTGTGAATATATTTTTTGAAAAAAAAATGGAGATTCGCTTACGTGCATCTTATTTTCCATTTACTAATATCTCAGCTGAGGTTGATGTAATAAATAGAGATAATAAATGGTTAGAAGTATTAGGTTGTGGCATGGTTCACCCAAACGTTCTTCGAAACGTAGGTATTGATCCTGAATTTTATTCAGGTTTTGCATTTGGTATAGGAATAGAGCGTCTTGCTATGTTACGCTACCATGTGACAGATTTACGTGTATTTTTTGAAAATGATTTGCGTTTTCTTAAACAATTTAAATAAATTCAGGACATCCAATGAAATTCAGTGAATTTTGGTTACGAGAATGGGTAAATCCAACCCTAAATAGCGCTGCACTTTCAGAACAAATAACCATGGCAGGTTTGAAAGTTGATGCTATTAAATCAGTAGCTGATGATTTTCACGGCGTAGTAATTGGTGAGATTGTTAATTGCTATAAGGATATACATAATACAAAAGTAAATTTGACAAAAATTAATATTGGAAATAATAAGCTATTAAATATAATCTGCGATGCGATAAATTGTCGGGAAGGCATGAAAGTAGTAGTAGCTACTACAGGTATAATATTACCATCGAGTAGATATAAAATAATAAGTACAACAATATACGGTATTGTATCTGAAGGAATATTATGTTCTTTTGGTGATCTTGGTATAAATAATGATTTTAGTAAAATTATTGAATTACCAATTAACGCACCCATTGGTATTGATATACGCAATTATTTACAATTAGATGATAAAATTATTGAAATTAGTGTTACATCAAATCGTGGTGATGCTCTTAGCATACTTGGTATTGCCCGTGAGATAGCAGCGCTGAATATTTTATCATTAAATATACCTAATATCGAATCAGTTACAGTTACTACTAATGAAACTTGTGCTATTTTTGTTGATGCAACTATTGAATGTCCACGCTATCTTTGTAGGATTATAAAAAATATAAATCTTAAAGTATTGACACCTTTGTGGATGCAAGAGAAATTACGTCGCAGTGGTATTCACTCTATTAATCCACTTGTTGATATTACTAATTATGTTTTATTAGAACTTGGCCAACCGATGCATGTATTTGATGTAGACTGTATTGAGGGTGAGATCGTAGTTCGTATGGCACAAGAAGATGAAAATTTTATATCGCTTGACGGTACTCAAATCAAACTTAATAAAGATACTTTAGTACTTGCTGATCAACATAAAATATTAGCAATAAGTGGTATATGTGGGGGTAAATATTCTGGAATACAAGATAATACCAAGAATATATTGATTGAATGTGCATTTTTTAATCCGTTGGCAATTAGTGGACGTGCTCGTCGCTATGGATTGTATACTGATGCTTCTTGCCGTTACGAACATGGTGTAGATCCAGAATTACAGTATAAAGCAATTGAGCGAGCGACTCAATTATTAGTAGATATTTGTGGCGGTAAAGTTGGTCCAATAGTTAATCGAACTCAAGAAAATCATTTACCAAAACAGATTACTATTATATTACGGCATGAAAAGCTAAACCTCCTTTTAGGATACAGAATTACGGAAGAACAGGTAACAGATATTTTAAAACGACTTGGTTATGAAGTTGCTTTTAGTATAGGAGCGTGGAGAGTTATAGTTCCTAGTTGGCGTTTTGATATACAATTAGAAGAAGATTTAATACAAGAAGTAGCGCGTGTTTATGGTTATAATAATATTCCAAAAATACCGCTTACTACTAATTTAACTATGACTCAGCATTGCGAAACTAATTTATCACTAAACCGCGTAAAAAATATGCTAGTAGATAAAGGTTATCAAGAAGCTATTACTTATAGTTTTGTTGATCCTAAAATGCAGCAATTATTGTATCCAGAAGAAAAAACATTGATTATACTAAATCCAATTTCTCATGAAATGTCAGCAATGCGTCTTTCTTTATTGATCGGGTTACTTAGCGCTGTAGTATATAATCAAAAACGTCAGCAACGGCGTGTACGTTTATTTGAGAGTGGATTACGATTTATTGTTGATTCACAATCTGATCTAGGAGTTCGTCAAGAATTTATGCTAGCAGGAGTCTTAAGCGGTAATAGATACAAAGAGCATTGGGATATACAATCTCAAGAAGTGGATTTTTATGATTTAAAAGGAGATTTAGAATCAATATTAGATTTAACTGGTAAATTAGAGGAAATTTCTTTCTGTGCAGAAGCGAATCCTGCTCTACATCCAGGACAAAGTGCGGCTATTTATTTATCTGATGAACGTATTGGATTTATTGGAGTTATACATCCAGAATTAGAAGGTAAATTAAGTCTTAATGGATGCACTGTAGTATTTGAATTATTGTGGGATAAGATCATAGACCGTATTTTACCTAATGCATGCGCGATTTCACGCTTTCCTGCAAATCGTCGTGATATTGCTATTGTAGTATCCGAACATATTCCTGCAGCACAAATTATAGCAGAATGTAAAAAAGTTTGCGCAAATCAATTAGTTAATATAAACTTATTTGATGTGTACCGTGGTAAAGGTGTGAATAAAGGTAAAAAGAGCCTTGCTATTAGCCTAATTTTGCAAGATACCAGCCGGACACTCGAAGAAGAGGAGATTGCTGCGATTGTTAATAAATGCATTGAGGCATTACAAAAGCAACTCCATGCAACTTTGAGGAATTAAACCTATGGCGCTTACAAAAGCTGAAATGTCTGAATATTTATTTGAAAAACTCGGGTTAAGTAAACGTGATACTAAAGAATTAGTAGAATTTTTTTTTGAAGAAGTACGCCGCGCGTTAGAAAATGGAGAACAAGTAAAAATATCTGGATTTGGTAATTTTGATTTACGTGATAAAACTCAACGTCCAGGTCGTAATCCAAAAACAGGACAAGATATTCCAATTACTGCTCGTCGTGTAGTGACATTTCGTCCTGGGCAAAAATTAAAAAGTCGAGTTGAAAATTCTTTATCAAAGAGTTAACTTATATTAATATAACAAAAATTTGTCTAGTAGCTTTAACAAAGCAAAGATAAAACTAGCGTTATCCTAGGTTTTAGTGTATTCATTTACTTGTTAATGTTATTATATAGATTAAATTATTAAAATGAGGTATCCAATTATAAACAAAATAAATAACATTAAATCTTTTAAAAAAATTATCAAAATAATGATATAACAAAAATATATTAAGGTATTATGCAATACCTTAATATTAATAATTATATATTTCCTAATACTATAATAGGAACATTAATTTTTTAATTAAATATTCTGTGATGTTTTAACTATCTATACATTATCAGGAGCTGAAACTTCATTAATCCATACTAATATTAGTCGATACGAAACAGCTAATACCACTGGTCCTATAAATAAACCAATCATCCCAAAGGCAAATAAACCACCAATGACACCAAAAAGAATTAGTATAATAGGTAAATCAGCGCCAATTCTAATAAGCATAGGACGTAATATATTATCAAGCATACCAACTACACAACTCCAAATCAATAATATAGATCCCCATGTAGCATCGCCAGTCCAATATAACCAAATAATAGCTGGAATTAAAATTAAAAAAGGACCTAATTGTACTAAACAACTTAAAATCATTAATACAGTTAACAACGTAGTATAAGGAATACCAGAAATTAGCAAACCAATACCACCAAGTATTCCTTGAATTAAAGCAGTTACTACTACACCAAGTGCTACAGAACGAATAGCTTGGCTAGCTAATAACACTGTAGCATCACCACGTTCTCCTCCGATACGGTAAGCAAAATGACGAATAACTTGTCCAACTTGTTCACCATGCCAATACAGTAATATACTAAATACTAACATTAATGCAAGATGTATCATAAATCGACTGAAATGTCCTGCCTGTGCGACAAAGAAACTAGTCGTACGACCTATATAAGGTTGGAGTTCTTGTATTATTGCTGTACCTCCACCATTGACCAATTTATGGTAGCTGTAATAAAGTTTATGTCCAACCATTGGTATATCACTTAGCCAATTTAATTGAGGTAATATTAAATGTCCTTGAGCAATCTTAGCAATTAATGGTGCACTATTATCAATTAAACTATTTATTAAAAATATAATTGGAATAATAAATAGAAGTAATAATAGGATAGTTATAGCCATTATAGCTAATAAACGTTGTTCCCAAAAAAAGTGTTGTAGACGTACCATTAGTGGCCACGTAGCAATCACCACCATACTTGCCCATGCAAAACCAAAAATGAATGGTTTCACTACCCAAAAACAACTAATAATCATAATAAGAATAAATATTAAAGAAAAAAATAATTGAGGTAAATCTATAACGCGTTGTAGATTTTTCATGATAGAGTGTAGATCTCAATAATATTCTACTATTGTTAGATGAATAAACTATTAATATAGTTATATATATTTAATTATATTTTAATAAAGCAAAAGAAAACATTAATTCTCTTTTAAAAAAGAAATTATATGAAAAATATCATCAAAAATAATATAAAAATATAATTTACAATATTTATCATATTTTGGTTACTTAATAATGATTCCACAAATTTCTCGGGTATCACCTTTTATTAAATTAATTTTTTTATTTTTAAAATCATTAAAAAAAGAAGGTTTTACTGGTGATATTGCTACTAATTATTCTGATCGATTATCTCTTTCCACAGATAACAGCATATATCAACTGATTCCTGATGCCATATTATTTCCGCGTTCAACCTATGATGTAATTCTTATTTTTAAATTAGCTAGTAAATCTGAGTTTTCTAATTTAATTTTTACTCCTAGAGGTGGTGGTACAGGAACTAATGGACAAGCTTTAAATAAAGGAATTGTGGTTGATATTTCACGTTATATGAATAATATTCTAGATATTAATATTGAACAGTGTTGGGTTAATGTCGAAGCTGGTGTAATTAAAGATCAACTAAATTTATGGCTTAAACCTTACGGTTTTTTCTTTTCTCCTGAACTATCTACTAGTAATCGCGCTACGATAGGAGGTATGATCAATACGGATGCATCTGGCCAAGGATCTTTAGTATATGGTAAAACCTCTGATCATGTTAAAGAACTAGTTGCAGTGCTTTTAGGTGGTCATATACTTAATACTCGACCCATGTCTATTGAACTAGCAGAACAAATAGCAAATAATCCAACTACAGAAGGATTTATTTATTATCAGGTTTTAACTAGTTGCCGTAAGCAACGTTCAATAATTTTAAAAAAATTTCCTAAACTAAATCGTTTTCTTACTGGTTATGATTTACAACATGTATTTAGTGATGATATGAAGACTTTTGATCTAACTCGTTTATTGTGTGGTTCAGAAGGAACTTTAGCTTTTATCACTGAAGCTCGATTAAATATTACACCGATTCCTAAAGTCCGACGTTTAGTTAATATAAAATATGATTCTTTTAATTCTGCATTACATAATGCATCTTTTCTAGTAGACGCTAAAGCACTTTCAGTAGAGACTATTGATTCAAAAGTACTTGACTTAGCTCATAAAGATATTATTTGGGATTCAGTAAAAGAATTAATTAGTGATATACCGAATAAAAAAATACAAGGTTTAAATATAGTAGAATTTGCTGGTAACAATAATGAACAAATTGAACTACAAATTAATATCCTTTGCAAATATTTAGATAAATTTATAGCTCTACAACAAAATGGTGTAATAGGGTATCAAATATGTAATGATATTAATAAAATAGAACTAATATATAACATGCGTAAAAAAGCAGTTGGTCTTTTAGGAAATTCTATAAATCAAGCTAAACCTATTCCATTTATAGAAGATACAGTAGTACCACCAGAACGACTAGCTAATTATATTACTGAACTTCGGTTACTACTTGATAGTTATGGTTTAGATTATGGCATGTTTGGACATATAGATGCTGGAGTGCTTCATTTACGCCCAGTACTAGATATGTGTGATCTTCGTCAAGAAGCATTAATAAAACAAATCTCCGATAAAGTAGTCATACTTACTGAGCAATATGGTGGTTTATTATGGGGAGAACACGGTAAAGGTTTTCGTTCTCAATATAATATTCATGTTTTTGGTGAGATACTTTTTAACGAACTGAGGTGCATAAAAACAGCTTTTGATCCCGATAATAGAATGAATCCAGGTAAAATATGCACTCCGTTAAATAATAATAATCCTATGATACAGATCGATGCAATAAAACGCGGCACTTACGATCGTCAAATCCCTATTACAGTTCGTGAAAAATGGAATACTGTAATGAATTGTAATGGTAACGGTTTATGTTTTACTTTTGATTTACAGACTATAATGTGTCCTTCAATGAAAATTACTCGAAATAGAACTCATTCTCCGAAAGGACGTGCTTCACTTATGCGTGAATGGTTACGTTTGTTATCAGAGCAGAATTGCGATATAAATTATTTAGAGAAAAAATTATTACCAAATAAAAATATTAATTTAGACTTATATAAGTTCATTAAACGCATCTGGAATTCTTGGAATGCTAAACGTGGTACATATGATTTTTCACATGAAATTAAAGATGCTATGGTTAGTTGTCTTGCATGTAAAGCTTGTTCAACCCAATGTCCTATAAAAATTGATGTCCCTAGTTTTCGTTCACGTTTTTTACAACTTTATTATACACGTTATCTTCGTCCAATGATGGATTATTTAATAGCTATGGTAGAGCAATACATACCATTAATAGCTAAATCACCTCGGGTATTTAATTTTTTTTTAGAACAACCATGGATATGTTCGCTCATTAGAAAACATATTGGTTTAGTAGATTTACCTTTATTATCGATACCTAGCTTAAAGCAATATATTAAATATAATACATCAATCAATTTAAATTTGAAACAGATAAAAATAATAAAAAATATTCAATTTGATCATTGTGTATTAGTAGTACAAGATCTTTTTACTAGTTACTATGAGGCAAAATTGGTAAGAGACTTCCTTTTGCTTATTAAAAAACTTGGTTATCATCCTATATTATTACCTTTTTATCCTAATGGAAAATCACAACATGTAAAAGGATTTTTAAATCACTTTGCTAATACTGTTAAAAAAACTTCATATTTTTTAAATAATATAGCTAAACTAAATATACCTATGGTAGGAATAGATCCTGCTATGGTTCTATGTTATCGCGATGAATACAAACAAATTTTAGATAATAAATTAATTGAATTTAAAGTACTAATGGTACATGAATGGTTACACAAGGTATTGACAAAATTTATGGTATATAGTAACAACAATGAAACATGGTACCTATTTACTCATTGTATTGAATCGACCATATTGCCTGCTTCTCCACACCAGTGGAAGGATATTTTTTCTTTTTTTAGAACAACACTTAAACATATTAATGTAGGTTGTTGTGGTATGGCAGGAACTTATGGTCATGAAATTGATAACTTAAATAATTCAATAGGCATTTATAAACTTTCATGGCATTCACAATTAAATAAATTGCCATTTCAACGTTGCTTAGCTACTGGTTTTTCTTGTCGTAGTCAAATAAAAAGAATTGAAGGGAAAACTATACTTCATCCGTTACAGGCATTATTAAAAATAATATCAACAAGTTGTAGTAGTAATTTACAAGGTAGATTACAATTATTATAATAAATACCTTCAAACAATATTTGATTTTTATAGATAAAAAATTTAAATACTGTTAATAAATAACGGTTATTGCTGATATATAAATATATATATAATGTTATTTAAATGTTAATATTATTAATTTAATGAATAAATAAAATATTCAATTAATTTGAGTAAATTTATCATTAATTTTAAATACTTAATAGTTATTTTAAATAAAATAAGCATTTTATAAATTAATTCTATGAAATGCTTGTTTTACTTACATTAATGTTAATTCTTAATCAAAAATATTAATATTAATATTTTAAAGTAATATTTGATATTACTAGCACAAGTGTATTACCTAGCAATCTCCAAATCTATGAGGTAGTATTATGTCATCAGTTAATAATTGTATTGCTTTTTCCGATAACTTGCCTTGGAAAGGATTAACGTTAACGAAAGCAGCAGCAAAACATATTGTTGATTTAATTGATAAAAATCCTCAATATAAAGGTCTAAGACTCAGTATAAAAAAATCAGGTTGTGCTGGGTTTGGATATATTTTAAATTTAATAAAAAATCCCTCAGATAAAGATCTAGAATTTTCACAATTTGGAGCAAAGCTTTTTGTACCACTGCAAGCCATGCCTTTTATTGATGGTACTGAGCTAGATTATGTACGTGAAGGTTTAAACCAAATTTTAAGATTCAATAACCCTAAAGCTTATCACACTTGTGGATGTGGTGAAAGTTTTGGTATTGAGTAATTAAAATATGTCAAGAAATAGTAAAGCATCTAATGATAAAAAAATATGGAAAGATAAACTTAACTCTTATAAAGAAGGATTTTTTACTAATTTACAAACTGATGAATTAATACAAGGTATAAATGAAAATGTTATACATTTAATTTCTTCTAAACGTAATGAACCTAAATGGATGTTAGAATTTCGTCTTAAAAGTTTTCATTCTTGGTTAAAAATGAAAGAACCACATTGGTTAAAAGCGCATTATGATAAATTAAATTACCAGAGTTATAGTTATTATTCTGCTCCATTTTGTGAAAACCAGTATCCTCTTAAGGAGGATACTACACAGTTATATAATACAACATCAGAAAAATATCTAACTCAAGAAGTAGAACAAACTTTTAAACAACTTGGTATACCTGTACGTGAAGGAGCACAAGTAGCAGTCGATGCTATTTTTGACTCTGTTTCTGTTGCTACTACTTATAATAAAAAACTAGCTAAACAAGGCATTATTTTCTGTTCATTTAGTGAAGCTATTCAAAAATATGCAGACCTTGTAAAGAAGTATCTTGGTAGTGTTGTTCCATATCATGATAATTTTTTTGCAGCATTAAATTCGGCTGTAGCTTCTGATGGTACTTTTGTTTATATTCCAAAAGGAGTACGGTGTCCAATGGAATTATCTACTTATTTTCGTATCAATGCAGCTAAAACTGGTCAATTTGAACGTACTATTCTTATTGCTGATGAAGATAGTTATGTTAGCTATATAGAAGGATGTTCAGCACCTATTCGTGATTCTTATCAGTTACATGCTGCTGTAGTAGAAGTGATTCTTCATAAGAATGCTGAAGTCAAATATGCTACTGTGCAAAATTGGTTTCCAGGTAATAAAGGTGCTGGTGGTATTCTTAATTTTGTAACTAAACGTGCACTTTGTGAAGGTAAAAATAGTAAAATGTCTTGGACACAATCAGAAACTGGTTCAGCAATTACTTGGAAATATCCAAGTTGTATCTTACGTGGAGATTATTCTATTGGAGAATTTTATTCTGTTGCAGTAACTGGTGGTTGTCAGCAAGCAGATACTGGTACTAAAATGATTCATATCGGTAGTAATACTCGATCAACTATTATATCAAAAGGTATATCTACAGGTAAAAGTCAAAATACTTATCGTGGGTTAGTAAAAATTATGCAAAATGCTAGTCATTCTCGTAATTTTACTAGATGTGATTCAATGCTTATTGGTTCAAATTGCGGAGCACATACATTTCCTTATGTAGAAGTGTGTAATAACAGTGCTCAGATAGAGCATGAAGCTACGACATCGCGTATAGGTGAAGAACAACTTTTTTATTGTCTACAACGTGGTATTAGTGAAGAAGATGCAATATCTATGATCGTCAATGGATTCTGCAAAGATGTTTTTTCAGAATTGCCATTAGAATTCGCAGTGGAAGCACAAAAACTATTAGCGATTAGTCTTGAGCATAGTGTAGGTTAATCTCATAAGCATTGCTATAAGCGATGTGAAGGAAATAATATGTTAAGTATTAATAATTTACATGTTAGTGTTGATAATAAAAAGTTATTACACGGACTTAATCTTTATATTAAACCAGGTGAAGTACATGCCATTATGGGACCTAACGGATCAGGGAAAAGTACGTTGTCAGCTACATTAGCAGGACGAGACCATTATAAAATAACTAATGGTTCTGTAATTTTTAAAGGAAAAAATTTATTAGAATTAGAGCCAGAAGCAAGAGCAGGTGAAGGTCTTTTTATGGCATTTCAATATCCTGTTGAAATTCCTGGAGTTAGTAACCAAGTATTTTTACAAAATTCGGTTAACGCAATACGTAAATATCGTAATCAAGAAGAATTAGATCGTTTTGACTTTCAAGATTTTATAGAAACTAAGATTCAATTATTTAAAATGCCTAAAGATTTATTAATTCGTTTTGTGAATGTAGGATTTTCTGGTGGTGAAAAAAAACAAAACGATATACTACAAATGGCAGCATTAGAACCTAAACTTTGTATATTAGATGAAACTGATTCTGGTTTAGATATTGATGCATTAAGAATAGTTTCAGAAGGTATTAATAGTCTACGTGATAAAGAACGTGCTTTTATTATTATTACCCATTACCGAAGAATTCTAGATTATATAAAACCTGATTTTGTACATGTCCTATACAAAGGTAGAATCGTCAAATCAGGCGACTCTAGCTTAGTAAAACAGCTGGAGGAACAGGGTTATGGATGGCTTACTGACTCAGAATAATAAAATCTTACAACAGTGGTATCAATTATTTAAATCTTATGGTGTACGTTCTTTTCAATCAAAACAACATTGGAAGCAACTTATTAATCTTGGATTACCAACAAGTAAACATGAACAATGGAAATATACATCATTAGAAAATTTAATGTTACAGCAATTTACTCATCCAATCAAAAATCAAAAGGTTTCTGCAAAACAAGTTGCTGCACATGCCTTACCAATAGATGCAATTTGCTTAGTATTTATTGATGGAGTGTTTAACTCAGAACTCAGTAATTATAAAAATGAATTATTTATTATTCAACATCATTTTATAAATGATGATACTTTACTCCCTTCGCCAATACAGCCAGAAATATTTTTACATTTAACTGAAAGCTTAGCTACAGAAGTTACTTTTATTCGTCTACCTAGTAAAAAAAATGTATCTCGTCCATTATATTTATTACATTTAGCTAGCGGTCGGATAGGTACTTTAAATACTGTACATCATCGTCATCATTTTGAACTAGAAGAAGGCTCAAAAGCTAAAGTTATTGAACATTATGTTACACTTAATGGTATGCCACATTTTACTGGTTCACGTTTTACATTTAATGTAGCAGATAATGCTTGTTTAACTCATATTAAACTAACATGTGAACAAAATTATAGCTATCATTTTGCGCATAATGATATAGTTATTGGTTATAATGCTAATGTGAGTAGTAATAACTTTTTATTAGGGAATAATTTATTACGTCATAATACCAGTGTACAACTTAATGGTGAAAATACTAAATTATCATTAAATAGTTTAGTATTACCGAAGAATTCAGAAATATCAGATACACGTAGCTATTTAGAACATAATAAAGGATACTGTTTAAGTCGTCAGCTACATAAAACTATTGCTCGTGATAAAAGTTGTGCTGTATTCAATGGTCATATCAAAGTAGCACAACATGCCTTTAAAACTGATAGTAAAATGATTAATAATAATTTATTATTAGGTCGTTTAGCAGAAGTCAATACAAAGCCGCAATTGGAAATTTATGCTGATGATGTTAAATGTAGCCATGGAGCTACAGTAGGTTGTATTGACGATGAACAAATATTTTATTTGCGTTCCCGTGGTATTTCAAAAAATATTGCAATCAATATGATTATTCATGCTTTTGCAGATGAATTAATTGAATCTTTAGAAGATAAGATTCTTCGTCAAGTAGTATTACGATGTATTAATAATTGTTTTAATGGAGTTTAGCAATAATGACTTTTAATCTAACACGAGTCAGAGCAGAATTTCCTATTTTAAATCGTAAAATTAATGGATATCCCTTAGCTTACCTAGATAGTGCTGCTAGTTCTCAACGTCCCCTTAAAGTTATAACTGCAGAAAGTGATTTCTATCAATATGAGTATGCTGCTGTACACCGTGGTAATCATTATCTAAGTGCGCAAGCAACTACACGTATAGAAAATATCAGATCACAGGTATCTCATTTTATTAATGCATCTTTTCCAGAAGAAATTATTTTTGTTAAAGGTACTACAGAAGGTATTAATTTAGTCGCTAATAGTTGGGGAGGAAATTATTTAGAACCAGGAGATAATATTATTATTACTGAAATGGAACATCATTCTAATATTGTCCCATGGCAAATGATAGTAGATCGTACAGGTATAGAGATTCGCATTTTACCAATTAACAATCATGGTGAATTGATGATCGAATCTCTCAGTAAATTAATTGATAAACGTACACGTTTATTAGCTATTGCTCATATTTCTAATGTATTAGGTACTATTAATCCTATAAAAAAAATTGTTGCTAAAGCAAAAGAAGCTGGGGTATTAACGTTGGTAGATGGTGCTCAAGCAGTTATGCATCATAGTATTAATGTACAAGATCTTGATTGTGATTTTTATGTATTTTCTAGTCATAAAATGTATGGTCCAACCGGTGTTGGTATACTATATGGTCGTAAATCAATACTTGATACTATGCCTCCTTGGGAAGGAGGTGGAGCAATGCTCAAACAAATTAATCTACCAACCGGTACTACTTGGAATACTCTTCCATGGCGTTTTGAAGCAGGTACACCTAATATTGGTGGTATTATTGGTTTCGGTGCTGCTTTAGAATGGATTAATGAAATCGGTTTAGATATAATTAATAAACGTGAAACAACTTTGATGAATTACGCTTTAAATAAACTTTCTTCTATACCTGATTTAGTTATTTATGGTCCAATACAGCATCGTAGTGGAGTTATTGCTTTTAATTTAGGAAAACACCATGCATTTGATGTAAGCAGTTTTTTAGATCAATATGGTATTGCAATTCGTAATGGGCACCATTGCGCTATGCCTTTAATGCATCATTATGCTGTATCAGCAATGTGCCGAGCTTCTTTAGCTATATACAATAATGAAGAAGAAGTAGATCGATTAGTAATGGGTTTGAATCGTATTCATCATTTACTAGATAAATAAATATATTAGGATTTAATCGATGGTGAAATTACCAGATATAAAAAAAATATTGTATAATTTTAACCGTTGTTCTAATTGGGAAGAAAAATATCTTTATATTATTGAATTAGGTAAAAAATTACCAGAATACTCTAAAACATTATATCATAAAGAACATCTTGTATCTGGATGCCAAAGTCAAGTTTGGATTAGAATGATTCTTCAAACTAATGGATCAATTGAATTTGAGGGTGATAGCGATACAGCTATAGTTAAAGGATTAATTGCTTTAGTATTTATTTTATATAATGGATTAAATGTAAAGCAAATTATTGATTTAAATATCAATTATTTTTTTAATCAGTTAAAATTAACTCAATTTTTAACTCCTTCACGTACTCAAGGTTTAGAAGCAATGATTCGTACAATTCGTTATCATGCACAAAATATCCTCTTACATTATTAAAATTCAAGAAAATCTATATATTTAGTATTAAAAGCTTAATGATACTAATTGTTTTAATTATATCTTAAAATAATTTAAAATTTAATTTTTATTATGTTAATTAATATTTATATTATTATTATAATAAATTGTATTGAATATTTTGTATTTATTTTAAATTTCATTTAAAATATAATAATGTAGTATTAGATAGATAAAAGATTAGATCATTGTTAATGTTATTAACATAATATAAAAATAGCGCCATAGGCGCCATTTTTGGTATTAAAAAACTATTTACGATAAAGATGAGTTTGATTATCTAAGCGTTGATTAGCACGCGATGCATCATTTTTAGTCGACTGGAGTTCAGCACGCATTGCGCTTACATCGTTACTTAATTCATCAACCTTAGCGTGTAAAGTTTGAACATTTGAAGATAATTGATCTACAAGTTTAGCACTTTTTGAGCAACCGCTTAATAAAATTGAACTTATGATCATAGCACCTATTACGGATTTATTGAAATTCATTTTTCATATCCTCGAGATTAAGTTAATTCACATTTATATAACGTTACAAGTATTACATAAAATTTTTAAAATTAAGTATTATTTAAAAAAACATTGAATTTCTTTTTAATGCATAGTCAAAAAAAATAATTAAAAATTAAATATATTATTTAATTTAAAAATTAATATTTAACCATATTAACTTAATTATTTTTTTTAAAAAAATAATGATGATCTTTTAATAAATATTAAATAATCATCAAATTAATTACTAGATTGATAAATCTTAAAAACCTATTAAAAATAAAAATATTTAAAATTATTTATTGTATATTAGTAATACAATTATATGTATAATATGATATCTTATCTTATCTTATCTTATCTTATCTTATCTTATCTTATCTATATTTATCTTTAGAACATAGGATTGTAATAATTAATCATAACACATAATTAATAAATGATTGTTTAAATTGGATCTGAAAATTAATTTATATTAATAATAGTATAATTTTATTATATATAATAAAATATAATTATTACTTACTTAGTTTAAAAAAATTATCTTTTGATATAAATATTTAATAATTGAGATTCTTATCATTAAGACTAAAAACCCCTTACTTAAATAAATAAATAACAATAAGATAAAAATATCATCTTTACTTACATAATAAAAAAATACTACTTTAAAAAATATTTATATTACATTAATGGTAATTAACTAAAAATTAATGTATAGATAAAATTATATATAAACTTAAATATTTTAAAATGCGTTCTAATGGAATTGAACCATTGACCTCCACCATGTCAAGGTGGTGCTCTAGCCAACTGAGCTAAGAACGCTTTAAATATTAAAGCAAAAATTATATAAAATAAGTAATTAAAATAATAATAATTTTATATATAAAATATATCACTATGATATATAGTAACAACTATCATGAATAGTTGCAACAACATGGAAATAATTTATTTGCAAAGAATATATTAGGTTAAATTTATTTAATTTTTATCTAGCAATACATATTTTATTTAAAATCTTAATGTTGAGCATTTTCTAAAATTACTTTAGTTGGTAAATGTTGTAAATAGTAAATACGCCAAAGCATCATTGTCGCTGCTGCTGTTAATCCTACTATAAAACCAAACCAAAATCCTATAGGTCCCATTTGCGGAATTATCCAATTAGTAAGTGCTAGTATATAACCTATTGGAAAACCTAATAACCAATAAGCTATAAATGTAATATAAAAAGTAGTTCGAGTATCTTTATATCCTCTCAATATACCACTACCTATCACTTGAATAGAATCTGAAAATTGATAAATAGCTGATAATAGCATTAATTGTGCTGCTAATTTAATAACTTCGGGATTATTAGTATAAAGTGCAGCTATTTTATAACGAAAGTTAAATGTAAAAATAGCAATAATAGCTGCCATACTGATACCGATTATTTGAGCTGTCCATGCAGCAATACGTGCTTTTTCTGTTGAACATTGTCCTAAACGATAACCAACTCGAATAGTAGTAGCAACACTAAGAGAAAGTGGTAAAACAAACATTATAGAACTAAAATTAAGTGCTATTTGATGACCAGCTACTTTTACAATCCCTAAAGGAGAAACTAGTAAGGCGACTATAGTAAATAACATCACTTCAAAGAAAAAAGATAATGCTATTGGCAAACCTAATAAAAATAATTTTATTAAAATTATACGGGATGGTGGCGACCAATAAGTTGTCATACATATATATCGCATATATGGCATATTTCTAATCCAGAAACGTATCACAAAAAACATAAGCCAATATACTGAGGCTGTTGCTATACCACAACCTACTCCACCTAAAGGAGGTAGACCAAAATAACCGTAGATGAAGATATAATTAAGTAAAATATTTACTAAAAGTCCAAGAAAACTAAGTAACATTGCTGGTTTAGTTTGTGATAAACCATCACATTGGTTACGCGCTACTTGAAAAAACAAATATCCAGGTGTACCCCATAAAAGTGCATGCAAATAATTTTTCGATTTTAATGCTAATTGTAAATTAATATCATGAATATTATAAATAAGATAACCAGCATTCCATAATACTAACATAATAAATATAGCTACTCCAAAAGCTAGCCAATAACCCTGACGTACTTGTTCTGCAATATATTTATATTTACCTAACCCATTAAGCTGTGCAATAATTGGAGTTAAAGCAAATAATAAACCATGCCCAAATAAAATAATAGGAAGCCAAATAGAAGTACCTATAGCAACAGCAGCCATATCTATAGCACTAACTTGACCAGCCATAATAGTATCTACAAATCCCATTATAGTTTGAGCTACTTGAGCAAGAATAACAGGGATTGCCAGTACTACGAGTTGATGAGCTTCCTTTAAATACTTTTGCATTGAATGCCTATTAATTAACATATAAATTCCATGAAAGATATTTGCATAGAATTTATAAGTATTCTAGTAGTTAGTTTAAAGAAATATTAAATCTCATTATAATAATTTATTTAAGCTGAAAGTGTAAAATCTAATTTTTCATGAATTTTATATTTCATATAAATAGTTAGCATAAAATCCACAAACTGCTTTATTTAGGAGAAAAAGTAAAACTATGTTTACTGGAATTATACAGTGCATGGCAGAAATTATTGCAATTAAAGAAAAAAAGAATTTTCGCACTCATGTAATTCAATTACCTGAAGAATTGTTGCTAAATTTAAGACTAGGAGCTTCAGTAGCACATAACGGTTGTTGTTTAACTGTTACTGCAATTAAAAATAACTATATTAGTTTTGATTTAATGCAGGAAACATTAGAAATTACTAATTTAGGTGAATTAAAAGTTGGTGATATAGTTAATATTGAAAGAGCCGCAAAGCTTGGCGATGAAATAGGAGGTCATTTAATGACTGGGCATATTATTACCACTGCTCAAATTTATAAAATAATTACTTTAGAAAATAACTATAAAATATGGTTTGAATTATCTGACATAGAAAAAATTAAATTTATTTTTCATAAAAGTTTTATTGGAATTGATGGAATTAGTTTAACAGTAGGTAATGTTATCGAAAATCAGTTCTGTGTATATTTAGTTCCAGAAACACTAAAACGGACTACAATAGGGAAAAAGAATATCGGACATAAAGTAAATATTGAAATTGATTTATACATGCAAGCAATTGTCACAACTGTAGAACGTATATTATCTCCTAATGAATAAAAGTTTAATACTTTTAATTAGAAATAAGTTTTTTTCGAAATAAAAAAATAAACATGAAAATTATATAATTATGATTTCAAATCATTTGAATAAATTAACTACATGAACTCTATGTAAAAATAAAATAAAATTAACGCACTGTCTTGATAGTTATCATGCGACGAGCACCAATGTAATGTTTTTGCCAATAA
This sequence comes from Pantoea sp. Aalb, assembly GCF_009829985.1. Classification (NCBI taxonomy): domain Bacteria; kingdom Pseudomonadati; phylum Pseudomonadota; class Gammaproteobacteria; order Enterobacterales; family Erwiniaceae; genus Pantoea; species Pantoea sp. Aalb. The sequence continues at coordinate 376,416 of NZ_SZZU01000001.1, read as the reverse complement.
TTATTGTTTAATATATTAATTCTAATATCTTTGCCTGTTCTTGGTGATTGTATAAATTTTCCATGACCTAAGTATACTCCAACATGATCTGCTGCTCTATAAGTTTTTATTCGAAAAAAAACCAAATCACCTTTTTGTAGTAAATTACGTTTTATTGGTGTAGCATTATGTATGTGATACATGGCATTAGCAGTACGAGGAAATTTATATTTTACTAAATCTTTATAAACATACCATATAAGGCCGCTACAATCAAACCCTGTATTTGGAGAATTACCTCCCCATTGGTATGGTTTTCCAAGTTGTTGCATTAATTTATTCAGTATAATTTTACGTACTTTTTGATATCGTCGGTAATGTGAATTATTGATTTTTTTAATGTGTATTTTCTTTTGTTTTTTTAGTTTGATCTTATTAAGATTTAATAGATAGTATTTTTTTATTCTATTTTTAATAAATTGATGTTTATGGTGTTGATATTGATGAATATTTTTTTTAGCAGTTTTATTTAGACTAACATTAATTAGTTTTGTTGAAGAAGCTGTAGTTATATTAAAAAATAATTGAGTTAATAATATAAAAAATATAATAAATAAACGCATCATATCAGTAAATTAAGAATTAAGAATTAAGAATTAAGAATTAAACTATACTTAGTGTTAAAAAATTTTATTATAGCATAATATATTTTTATAAAAAAATAGTTTTTAAAATTTTTAAAAACTTTTTCTATCTAATTTAATGATATTGAGTTAATTTCATATATCAAAAATATTTAATAGTTATTATCTTTTTAAGGTTATAAACATATATTATATTTTTTATATAAAATAAGTAAAATAGTATTAGAAAAATATTCTTAATATTAAGAATTATAAACAAAAAAATAAAAATTAATAAAAATATTAATAATTATTTAATTAAAAAAATAAGGATATATTAATATAATGAGTGTTATTGAGAACATTGAACGTCAAATAGCTGAGAATCCTATTCTTTTATACATGAAGGGTTCGCCAAATTTACCAAGTTGTGGTTTTTCTGCAAAAGCCGCAAAAGCTATTTCTGCTTGTGGTGAACATTTTTCTTATATAGATATTTTACAATATCCTGATATCCGAGCTACTTTACCAAAGTATGCTAATTGGCCTACATTTCCACAACTATGGATTGATGGTCAATTAGTAGGTGGTTGTGATATTATTCTAGAAATGTTTTATGAAGGTGAATTACAGCTATTAATTAAACAAACAGCTCAAAAATATAAAACATTAAAATAATTATAAATATATATAAATAAAACTCATGGTATTATATATATTATATATTATTAGTGTTAATGATATAATCTCATACTATATATTATCTTTTTTATACTTAATATTTATATTTAAAATATATAAATACTACGTTAATTACGATGATCATATTGATTTAAGTATTATTAATAATAATAAAAAGGTTTATGACTTAACTTATAATTGATTTTAACGTGGCGATATAGTCACTTGTTTTCCATATGATACAATCATAACACGCTGACCGACTGAATAACGAGTAGTATTTTGTTTCTGTACTACGACTATAGTATGGCCATTATCTTGATGAATTTCTAACTCTACTCCATTAGATTGATTAATAGTATCTTGTATGCCCTTTCCAGCTACTCCTCCTAATACTATACCACCGGCAGTTGCTAAATTACGACCAGTACCCCCTCCTATAGTATTACCTAGGAAACCACCAACTATAGCACCACTGATTGTTCCAATGATTTCATTATTATTTTTATCTTGAATTTTAATAGGACGGATCGATATTAAAGTTCCATAGGAAACATTTTGTATTTTTTTAGTTTCTCTAGCACTATAAACATCTCCAGATGTATTATCATTATTAGCACAACTGGATAACATTAAACTAAGAAATATTAATATTAGAAATCTATTAATCATAAAAATATCCTTCATAACAAAATATACTATTATTAAATTTTGTTTTATAAAAAATATAAAAAATATTTCTATAATAAAATATTAGCAATAATTTACTATAAATCCAAGTGACATACTAAATAAGATAGGATAATTAATGATATTTTTACTAGCTAGAATTTTACTTAATTAAACATTAAATATTTAAAGAGTATATTATAAAATAAAGTATAAATACTTAAAAGATTTTTAAATAATTAATTTGAGAATTAATATGAGTAACTGTAATAAATTACAAGACATTGCCTATCTAAGACGTGAATACACTCGTGGTGGATTAAGCAGTAAAGATTTACCTAGTAATCCCTTAGTTTTATTTAATACATGGTTGCAGCAAGCTTGTGCAGCACAATTACCAGATCCTACTGCAATGACAGTAGCAACAGTTAATAACAATGGTCAACCATATCAGAGAACTGTACTTTTAAAACAATATGATGAAAATGGTATGGTATTTTATACTAATCTTGGTAGTCGTAAATCTTTACAATTATTAAATAATCCAAAAGTTTCATTACATTTTTTTTGGCATTTATTAGAACGTCAAGTTATGTTGCTTGGTAAAGTAGAAAAGTTATCTTCACTAGAAGTATTAAAATATTTTCATAGTCGTCCATATGAAAGCCAAGTTGGTGCATGGGTATCAAAGCAGTCAACTAATATCCCTACACGTAAAATTTTAGAAAAAAGATTTTTTGAATTCAAAAAAAAATTTCAACCTGGTAAAGTACCTTTACCAGATTTTTGGGGTGGATTTCGTGTTAAATATTACACTATAGAATTTTGGCAAGGTGGAGAATATCGATTACATGATCGTTTTATCTATCAGATTAAAAATAATAATTGGATGATTAATAGATTATCTCCATAAAATATAATTATTATATAACCATTATCATATGAGACTCATGTTATGAGTTTCATATGATTTTTATAAAATATGTAATTTATGAGTTTTATTATAGAGATATATTATTAGATTATTTTCAATAATAGCTTTTATAAACGTGGAGTCATTAATGTCTATTGGTAGTAACTTGATACTAACATTAAAAGAAAGAGGGTTAATATCCTCTCATCATTTAACGGATGAAAAAGGTTTAGCAGAACGACTTTTAAAGTCACCAATTACACTTTATTGTGGTTTTGATCCTACTGCTGATAGCTTACATTTAGGCCATTTGATTCCATTAATTTGTCTCAAGTGGTTTCAAAATGCTGGACATAAACCTATCATATTAATAGGAGGAGCTACTGGTCTCATTGGTGATCCTAGTTTTAAAGCAGTGGAACGTAAGCTTAATAGTAAGGAAATCGTTAATAAGTGGATAAAGAAAATTTCTCATCAAATTTTAAATTTTCTTAGTTTTAACTGTGGTACTAATAGTGCTATTATTGTTAATAATTACGATTGGTTTAGTAATATAAATATACTTACTTTTCTACGTGATATTGGTAAACATTTCTCGATTAATCAAATGATTAATCGAGAATCGGTTAAGCAACGTTTAAATAGAGAGGATCAAGGTATTTCTTTTACTGAATTCTCTTATAATCTTCTACAAAGTTATGATTTTGCCGAATTAAATAAACGTTATAACGTTATTTTACAAATTGGTGGAACTGATCAATGGGGTAATATTATATCAGGCATCGATTTAACAAGGCGTCTATATAAACAACCTACTTGGGGATTAACCTTACCCTTAATAACAAAATCTGATGGTACTAAGTTTGGAAAAAGTGAAAGTAATACTATTTGGTTAGATGTAAATAAAACTAGCTTTTATAAATTTTATCAATTTTGGATTAATACTGCAGATTCAGATGTATATCGTTTTCTTAAGTTCTTTACTTTTATGAGTCTTGAAGAGATAAAAATCTTAGAAGAAGAAGATAAAAATAGTAATAAAACACCACGTGCACAACACATTTTAGCTGAACATGTTACACGTATTGTACATGGAGAATACGGCTTTATTATAGCAAAACGTATTACAGATAGTCTATTTTCGGAGAAAATTGATGTTCTGACTCAAATTGAACTACAAGAATTAGCACAAGATGGAATGCCTACTATTACTCTAATCCCAGGAGATGATTTGCAGAAAGCCTTAGTACTTTCAAAAATGGTATTATCACGTAGTCAAGCACGTAAAATGATTGCTTCTAATGCGGTATCAATCAATGGTAAAAAAAATACTAATCCAAAATATTGTTTTACTGAAAAAGATAAACTCTTTAATCGTTTTACTATATTTCGTTTAGGTAAAAAACAATATTGTTTAATTAATTGGAATAATGGTTAATACTAACTTAGTATATAATGGCTTTTTATAAAAAGCATGTATATTATTTTTTTAAGTTATTATCTATTCATAGAGTAAAATAATGTTTTATTAAATATTAATGGCATAAAATTTTTATTTTTGACTTAAATTCACAAATATCTTTTATTGAGCAATAATAACACCGTGGGTTACGTGCTTTACAAGTATTTTGCCCATGTGAAATTAACCAACGGTGACAATTTATTTTAAATTCTGAAGGAACTACTTTTAGTAATTTTTTTTCTACTGTGATTACATTTTTTCCTGTAGCAAATCCAGTACGATTGCTTACACGGAAAACATGGGTATCAACTGCAATAGTTGGCCAACCAAAAGCTACATTAAGTACTACATTAGCAGTTTTACGTCCAACTCCTGGTAAATTTTCTAGCGCATTACGATTTTCTGGTACTTGACCTCCATACTCATTAAGTAAAATATGGCATATATTAATAATATTACTTGCTTTTTTATTAAAAAGTCCAATAGTTTTAATATACTCTTTTAAAGTATCTAACCCTAATTCTAGTATTGTATTAGGAGTATTAGCTATTGAATAAAGTTTATCTGTTGCTTTCTTAACATTCAGATCAGTACTTTGAGAAGATAATAATACTGCTATTAATAATTCGAATGATGAACTGAAATGAAGTTCATCATTCATAGGATGATTATCGCGTAGCCGAATAAGAATTTGCTGACGTTTACTTTTATTCACATTCATCTATTCCTATATTTAATTATTAATTTAAAATAAAAATATAATTTATAATGAGATTATTTTTTTAGTGAAATAAAATAATTAATAATCATTAATAACATTCCTATAGTGATAAATGCACCAGGAGGTAGTACAGCTAATAACATAGGTGAATGGAAATGTATAATCTCAATACGCAAATGATTAGCCCAAGATCCGAATAACTGATCTGCTCCATTAAAAAGTGTTCCATTACCAATAAATTCACGAAGTGAACCAAGCATAATCATTGCACAAGTAGCCCCTAAACCAACAGCAAAACCATCTACTGCAGAAAGTAAAATATTATTTTTTGAGGCTATAGCTTCTGCACGACCTAGCATGATACAATTAGTAACTATTAATGGAATAAAAATACCAAGAGATGTATATAAATTGTATGCGTAGGCTTTTATTAACATTTGTATACATGTTACAATAGAAGATATAATCATGATATAAATAGGAATACGGATTTCAGTTGGTATCCAATAGCGTGATGCAGCAATACTAATATTAGTAATAGTTAATACTAACATAGTAATTAATCCAAGTCCGCAAGCATTTGTAGCATTAGAAGTAACTGCTAATAATGGGCATAAACCAAGTAATTGTACTAGTGCAGTATTTTTTTTCCATAAACCTTCTAATAGTAATTTTTTATTTTCATTCATTGCTTTTATTTACATGTAGATAACAAAGAAAAATCAGTCATCGCTAGACTTTTAATAAATAATGCAGTACGTTTAATTGCATTAACTACAGCACGAGGTGTAATAGTTGCTCCTGTAAATTGATCAAATTTACCTCCATCTTTTTTTATAGCAAAATCATTATCATTAATCCCATGTACAATTTTATTTTTAAAATTATTAATCCAATTTGAGATAGATAATTGAATTTTGTCGCCAAGTCCAGGAGTTTCATGATGTTCAATTACACGTACTCCAAATACTTGACCTTGAAAATCAGTGCTTATGAGCATATGAATAGTACCAGAATAACCATCAGGAGTACTAGATTCAATCACAGCTGCTATTGGTATATTATCTTTACGTGCTAAATAAAAACGATGAGGTATATCATTACCAAATACAGATCTATTCTTCAATAAATAACATTCTTGAATAAGATTATTATCGTATAAATTATTTGGTATTATTTCATCGAAAATTTTTTTTTGTTCTAATGTATTTTGTTGATTTATTATAGGTTTAGTAATATAATAAATTATAGCTGTTATACTTGAAGTTATTATTGCAAATATACATAATATTAAAGTATTTTTATATATTTTTTTAATCATTCATTTCTATCTTTATGATAGCCGTAAATACGTGGCTGTGTATAGTAATCTATTAACGGTACACAAATATTTGCTAATAAAACAGCAAATGCTAATCCATCAGGATAACCTCCAAAACTACGTATAATCCAAACTAGAATCCCGATAAAAGCACCATAAATTAAACGTCCATAGTTTGTTATTGAAGCTGTAACAGGATCGGTTGCAATAAAAAAAGCTCCTAACATAGTTGCCCCTGAAAAAAGATGAACTAGTGGAGAATTAAATTTTTCTGGTATAAATAACCAACTAATAGAATAGCAAATGCTTAATGAAGCTAAAATGCTAAGAGGAATATGCCAACGAATGACTTTTTTTATAATCAGTAAAATTCCACTTATTAAATACGCCAAGTTTATAAAATACCAAGCTAAGCCATATAGTTCACTTTTATATGAAAATGAATATATCTTCTTGTTTTTAAGATAATTTAATGGTGTAGCTTGACTAATAGCATCTACACTATATTTATTTATAGTATTTGTATCGGTATTGAATATCATATTTAATGAATCTATAGCATTCATATTTATAATATTTAATTCACTATTAGATGGTAGCCAGTTTGTCATTTGTATAGGAAAAGATATCAGAAGAACTACATAACCTATCATTGCCGGATTAAATAAATTATGTCCTAATCCTCCATATATTTGTTTAGCAATAATAATAGCAAATATAGTACCTATTACTATTAACCACCATGGAGCTATTGATGGTATACTAATAGCAAGTAAAACCGCAGTAAGTAAAGCTGAATTATCTATCAAACTTGAAAAAAATGTCTTTTGACGTAAACATGAAATCATTCCTTCTGTTATTAATGCTGTAAAAATAGCTAAAAAGATTTGAATTAAAACTCCAATACCAAAAAAATATGATTGTATAATTATACCTGGTATGGTCGCTAATACTACTAATAACATAATATTACTAGTATTTCTTCGACAATTATGTATATAAGGAGAACTTGTACAAGGAAGGAACATTTATTTTTTAGTTATTAAAAACTTTTTATGTTGTGCTTGATATATTTTAGCTCTACTCAATGCATCTGCTAAAATGGTTTTACATGTTTCATGAGAATTCGAAGTATTCATAATAGTGTTTTTTGCTTCATATGCTTTTTTTTCTTGTTGTAATCGGAATTTATGTATTTCAAAACGCGCTTTAGCTTCAGAAATACGTTTGGCTTCTATATCAATAGCACGTAATTTAGCTTTTTCTTGACGAAAATACTTTACTAAAGGAATATGACTAGGACATATATAAGCACAAATACCGCATTCAATACAGCTATGGATATTATAAACACGAGATTTATCATGTTCATAGTTTTTACTATACCAATATAGCTGTTGTGGTAATAAATTTACCGGACAGTATTCGGAACAAATACTACAGCGTATACAAGGTTGTTCTTTATTTTGATTGTCTATTTCATTAGTTGATAGTACTAAAATACAATTAGTGCTTTTGATAATAGGTACTTCAAGTGATGATAATGTAAATCCTGTTAAAGGACCGCCCATTATAACCATATTAAATTCATTTAAAGTAAAACCTACATGATTCAATAAATGACTAACTGGTGTACCAAGACGAGCCCAAACATTACATGGCTTACTAATAGCTGTTCCAGTTACAGTAATAATACGTTCTGTCATAGGTTCACCATTAATAATAGCACGTTTTACTGCCCAAACAGTACTCACATTTTGAATTAAAATTCCAAGATCAGTAGCTCGACCTTTATCTGGTACTTCTAAACCAGTAATTATTTTTACTAATTGTTTTGCTTCTCCTGACGGATATTTAGTCGGTATAATACGAATATGTAATTCATGGTGATTATATAAAGCTTGTTTTAAAGCCTTAATTGCTAGTAATTTATTATCTTCTATAGCAATTATTACTTGTTTAGTTTGCAATATCCATGAAAAAATATGACAACCTTCTACTACTTCATTAGCATATTCTTGAAGTAATCGATCATCAGCTGTTATATACGGTTCACATTCAACAGCATTGATAATTAAAGTTTTAACTTTTTTATATAATAAAACATTATGTAGCTTAGTAGCTGTAGGAAAACCTGCTCCACCAAGTCCAGCAATGCCAGCTTCATGAATAAGTTTAATTATATTTTCACGGGGTAATTTACGATAGTTATTTGATTTTACACGTTTAATCCAACAGTCTTTACCGTCTGGGAGTAAAAAAATACATTTTTCAGATAAACCGGAAGGATGGGCTGCTATATGTGGTTCAATTGATTCAATTATTCCAGAAGTAGGGGCATGTACTGGTAAAATATTACCAGTACCACATGTTAGCGGTTGTCCACGAAATACTTTTTCTCCTGGTAAAACACAAATATCACCTTCACCACCAATATGCTGTTTTAACATAATCATCAATCGTTTAGGCAAAGTAATTTGATTGAGTCTAGTATTATTTGATTGTATTTTCATTTCAGGTAAGTTAATACTTTTCCTAAAATTATATAATTTCTTTTTACGTAATAACTTTGAGAATATTGACATATTTTTTTATATTACTTATATAGATTTAAAAATCCAATTCCAATTATCAATATTATTAGCAACCTGATGTTTTTCTATGCAATTAGTAGGACATTTAATAATACATAGATCACACCCGGTACATATTTCACTCAGTACAGTATGTGTAATATGTTTAGCTCCTATGATTGCATCAACTGGACATACTTGACTACATTTTGCACACCCTATACAATTAATTTCATTAATCCAAGCTATAGTCCTTACTGGATTTAATATTTCTATATTATTATTAATATTTAGCAATGGTTTTATTTCAATATGAAGCATCGTTGCTAATTTTAAGATAGTCTCTTTCCCACCAGGTGTACACTTATTAATTATTTCTTTATTATTAATTATTGCTTCCGCATATAAGCGACAACCTGGATAGCCACATTGACCACATTGAGTTTGTGGTAGAATTGAATCAATTTGCTCTATTATAGGATCTTGTTGCACTGTAAAATAAATTGAAGCATAACTAAGAAGAATTCCACATATTAAGCTAAGTATTGTAAATATAACGACAGAAATAAACATTAAATTCATTAGAATTTTACCAAATCAGTAAAACCCATAAAAGCCAATGCCATCAAACCTGCTGTAATTAAATTAATAGAATTTCCTTTAAATGGAGCTGGAATATCAGCAAGTATTAAACGTTCTCGCATACTAGCAAATAATATGATAACCAAAAAAAAGCCAATTGATGAACTAAAAGCATATATGGTACTTTGTAAAAATGTATAATTCATATTAACACTCATAAGAGGAACACCTAAAACTATACAATTAGTAGTAATCAATGGCAAAAAAATACCGAGTAAACGATAGAGTATAGGGCTTGTTTTATGTAGCATCATTTCAGTAAATTGAACTACAACTGCAATCACTAACATATATACCATATTTTGTAAATACACTAAATTAAGAGGTAATAAAATTAAATGATTAATGATCCAAGCACAAATTGAAGTAAAAGTAATGACGAAAGTAGTAGCAATACCCATGCCAATAGATGTTTCTATTTTTCTAGAGATACCTATAAAAGGACAAAGACCAAGGAATTTTATTAATATAAAATTATTAATTAATGCTGAATTAACAAATAAAAGTAAATAATTAGTCATTTTAATATCTATTGAACTATTTAATCTTTAAGAGTCTCTTAATATTAAGAATATATTAAATATTAATTTAGTATTTTTTAATATAGATAATACTATCTCATTTAAGAAGACTTATTAATATATTCATTTAATATTTATTAATGTTTTAATTTAGCATAAATATAATATTATATGTATATAATATTATAAATACATATATAAAACTATTGCTAGGATATCACATATATTAAACTACATAAGTCCATATAGATTTTGGTATAAATCTTAATTCATAAAGACAACCACCAGATACTAATTCAGCACGACGATGATCAGCAGCACGATACATATTAATAATATCATTATCATCAGTTAGTGAAAAATCGAAATGGTCATAAAGTTTTTCTAAACTTTTAATATTTTTCACTTTACGAAATTTCAATAAAAAATCTAAAGTTGTCATTAGTGATTGCCATTTATTCTCTAATATCTACATTTAATATAATTTTAAAAAAATAAATGTCTGTCTTATTTAAAATATAATAATTAAACTAAAATAGTTTAGATTTCTAATATTCTAAATTAAATATTTATTTTTATTAGATATTCATAAAAAATAAAAATTTATATAAAATAAAGTATAGACTAAATTTTATAATTAAGTTGTAGCATAATTTTTTATTTAAATAACTATAAACTTATAGTAAATAATAAATACACATTAAATATTAACCATTTTTAATATTTTCATATTAATACATTTAATATTATATGGTAGATGTTATCTAATAAGGTAAATTGAGATTTTACTAAATACATTAATTGTTATTTACAAATAGCTAAATATTTTAAATTTATATATAATTAATTTTTAAATTTAAAATTATGAAATAATTTAGATCTAAAATTTTCATAAAGATTAGAGAAAGTTATGGTAATTACTAGAGTTGAAAAAGATTCAATGGGTCTAATTGAAGTTTCAGAGAACAAATTATGGGGAGCTCAAACGCAACGTTCTCTTAAATATTTTAAAATATCTACAGAAAAGATACCTATCTCTTTGATACATGCTTTAGCTCTTACTAAAAGAGCAGCTACAGAAGTTAATTATAAGCTTGGTTTGCTTCCTGAAACGATTGCTAATGCTATAATTAAAGCTACAGATGAAATATTAAGTAATCAACATAACGAACAATTCCCTTTGTTAATTTGGCAAACAGGTTCTGGTACTCAAACCAATATGAATCTAAACGAAGTATTAGCTAATCGAGCAAGTGAAATTTTAGGCGGTAAACGCGGTATATCTCGTTTAGTACATCCCAATGATGATGTTAATAAAAGTCAAAGTTCTAATGATATTTTTGCTACTGCCATGCATGTAGCTGGATTTATTGCAATTCAAGAGCAATTACTTCCCAAAGTTAACGAATTAAAAAATATACTGAATAAAAAATCTATAATGTTTAAAGATATTATTAAAATTGGTCGTACTCACTTACAGGATGCTATTCCATTAACGCTTGGACAAGAAATTTCAGGTTGGGTAACTATGCTTGAAAATAATTTCAAACATATTAAAAATAGTACCATTCATTTAACAGAATTAGCTATTGGTGGAACTGCAGTTGGCACTGGTTTGAACACCCATCCTAAATATGCAGTACTTGTAGCTAAAAAAATAGCTGAATTAACTAATCATCCATTTATTACAGCACCAAATAAATTTGAATCACTAGCAACTTGTGATGCATTAGTGCATGCACATGGGGCATTAAAAGGACTAGCTGTATCATTAATGAAAATTGCTAATGACGTACGTTGGTTAGCATCTGGACCAAGATGTGGTATAGGAGAAATTTTTATTCCTTCAAATGAACCGGGTAGCTCTATCATGCCAGGTAAAGTAAATCCAACGCAATGTGAAGCTTTAACTATGCTATGTTGTCAGGTTATGGGTAATGATGTGTCTATTAATATTGGCGGAGCATCGGGTAATTTTGAATTAAATGTTTTTCGACCTATGATAATTTATAATTTTTTACAATCGGTTCGCTTGTTAGCAGATGGAATAAATAGTTTTAATGTTTATTGTGCAGTAGGCATTTTACCTAATCTTAAGCGTATTCACTATTTATTAAATGAATCATTAATGTTAATAACTTCACTAAATAACCACATTGGTTATGATAAAGCAGCTGAAATAGCCAAGAAAGCTTATAAAGAAGATTTAACTTTAAAAGATGCAGCATTAAAATTAGGATACCTTACGGAAGAACAATTTAATAATTGGATAAATCCAAAAAACATGATATATAATTCAAATATATAGTCTTAATTTTAATTAAATCTATTGCATTTCATAAATTAACTAATAGAGTATTTGTTTTATACTAAGAAAATATTTTAGTAGAAAATATTTTCTTAGTATAAAACAAATAAACGCTAATTGATATAAACTTAACTTATAAGTTAGAAGTCCTATGAGGCATAAAACAAGAAATCCATAAAGTCAACAATGCGATTATTAATGTTATCATAAATACCCATTGTAAAGAAGCTGCAACTTGTTCTATCCAGATTTGTAGAGTATTTGTTGATAACATTTGACGACTTTCTTGTAATATAATCTTCTGCATGGGATCATTTACTTGCGGTAATCTGTGTGATAAATTAAAATTAAGTACAGCACCCATTAATGCAGTACCAATTGCTGAACCTATCATTCGACTAAAAATAATTGAGGCAGTACAAATGCTACGAATTTCATCATGTGCATAATTTTGTACAGAAACTAAAAAGGTAGTACTTGTCATACCCATTCCAGTACCAATAATAAAAGCAGTAAAGCCAGCTTGTATAATAGTGCTATTAGTATTAAGTAATAGTAACATCGCATTTCCAGCTATCAAAAGACAAGAACCGAGCTGTGCAGTAAAGCGATATGAAGTCACTAACATTAATTTTCCACTTATAGTACTTGATAATGGCCAACCAATCGACATCATGGCTAATGCTATACCAGACTCCAATGGAGTTCCACCAATAATAGATTGAATCCAAGTTGGTAAAAAAACACTCACTCCCATCATATTAGCACCAATAATTAAGTTACCAGCATTACTAGCAATAATAAGTCTATTATGCCATATGGCAACTGGAAATAGTGGATATTTACCGTATTGTTCATGGCGTTTCAGTTTCCAAGTTGCAACAAAAGTCAATAATAAAAAAGGTAGTAACCAGCAACCAAGTACATTTGCTTGTAATAATGTTACTAATAGAGCAGTAATACTAATGATCATCCAGCAACTACCAGTAAGATTAATGGTTGTTATACTAGCACATCTTTTATATGCTGGAAGGAAGTATGCTAATATTACCATTGATATAATTCCAATCGGTACATTAATCCAAAAGATAACTGACCAATTAAAATTCTGTACTAGCCAAGCACCGCTTAATGGGCCAATTATAGCAGAAATACCCCATACACTTGAAAGCCATCCTTGCACATTAGCACGTTCATGTGGTAAATATATATCAGCTATAATAGTAGTTATCAAAGGTATAATAGAACCTGCTCCTATGCCTTGAACGGCACGAAACACAATAAGCCATATCATATTATGAGCTAATCCGCATAAAATAGACCCAATCAGGAATACTGAGATACCAATAAAAAATAATAATTTTCTTCCCCAGATATCTGCTAATCTACCATATAACGGTACGCTGACTGCCTGTGTTACAAGATAAATAGAAAAAACCCAACTAAATTGCGAGAACTTACCAAGCTTAATAGTAATAGTAGGCATTGCAGTTGCAACAATAGTCACTTCTATTGCCACCATAAACATAGCTAACATACAGGCAACAAGGATCCAAAGACGATAGTTGTGGTTTATAATTATATGATTTTTATCCATATACCTATTTAACTGTAAATCAAAACTAATTAGTATTTTATCCCATCAGTGGAAAACTAGCTTAGAGACGTAGTGACAGAAGATGAAAACTTAATTTCCTCTATTATTTTACTTAAATTTAAGACGGGGAATTGCTATCATTATATTTTATGGTTTATTTTTATTTTTAAACTATTTAAATAGCTATGAAATAGATTAATTACCCGCTATTGAATTTAAATTAATATTTCATTTTTATTTATTAATTTTTAATCGATACAATTATACCACAAGACCATTTTTTTTTTGCTTGATATCTTACAGGATTAGTGTTAGAATGGTGTCCTTCTTTAAGGTTGGCAACAATAATCACTTCTATTGCTAAAACTAATATAGCTAACATGCAACAAATAAGGCTCCAATAATAATGTTTTTTATCTATAAGTTTATTTTTTTTATCCATAACTTTTCCTTAAAGTGAATTAAAAAAAAATTATTATACAAAATTATAGTAAAACCAAATAGATATTGTAATAAAATTTAAATCACATTAAATTTTATTACTATTTATATCTGATTACAAATATAAGGTTATATATAATCAGCTAATAATTATTAAATTAAATTCGATATGAAAAATATTCACTTATTTTATTATTTAGATATATGTAATAAATTATTATAATATTCATCTTTTTAGAAAACCAATATTTTGATTAGTGTTACTAAATATATTAAAAATAATTTTATTTTAATAATATAAAAATATTAATTAAATTTTCTTTATTATTAAAATTTTCAAGGATTATCGTTATGGGTTTTCTTGCAGGTAAACGTATTTTAATTGCTGGTGTAGCTAGTAAAGTTTCTATTGCTTATGGCATAGCACAGGCAATGTATAAACAAAGAGCAGAGTTAGCTTTTACTTATCAAAATAATAAATTAAAAGATCGGATAACAGAACTTGCAATAGGATTAGATTCAAAAATTATTTTACCTTGTAATGTAGAAAAAGATGAAAATATTACAGATTTATTTAACCAATTATCACAAAAATGGACAACATTTGATGGTTTAGTTCATTCTATTGCTTTTGCACCAAACGATCAATTAAATGGAGATTATGTAAATACAGTCAGTCGTCAAGGATTTCAAATAGCTCACGAAATAAGTGTTTATAGTTTTGTTGCTATGGCAAAAGCTTGTCGTTTAATGTTAAACCCTAATTCTGCGCTATTGACTATTTCTTATTTAGGTGCAGAACGTGCTATTGTAAATTATAATGTTATGGGTCCAGCAAAAGCATCTTTAGAAGCTAATGTTAGATATATGGCAAATTCTATGGGCCCAGAAAGTATACGTGTTAACGCTATATCTGCTGGTCCAATCCGAACTTTAGCATCTTCTGGTATAAAAGGATTTCGTAAAATGCTAAATTATTGTGAATCTATTACTCCTATTCGCCGTTCTATCACTATAGAGGATATAGGAAACTCTGCTGCTTTCTTATGCTCTGATCTTGCAAGTGGAATTACCGGTGAAGTAATACATGTAGATGGTGGTTTTAGCATCACTGCCATGAATGAACTAGAACTTAAATAATATTTTATTTTATTCAAGTTAATTTTATTAAATGTTTACAACATACTGAATGTATTTGAATTATTAAAATTTGAATTATTAAAATAAGTTATAATTATTTAAGAATAAAGAATAAAGAATAAAGAAATTCGTTTAAAAATATTAAAATAATTATTAATTATTATTAAATTCAAGTGAATAAAATCCAATAATAAAATTAATTATATAGTTTATTAAACTACTGAAATTTTATAATTTATATATATAAAAAATATGTTATTGAAAAAAAATATATATTTAATAATAGATTATTTTTTAATTTATTATTAAATAATAGGTAACTATTTAAAATAATTAATTATTGTATTGATTATGAAATTTAAAAGTAAAATTAAGCCTTATCCCTTAGCTTCTGGTGGTTGGGATTCTTTAAAATCGACTGTCCGTTTTATTTTTGATAGTAAAAAAGTATTAAATAATATACGAAATTTAATGCGTATGAATAAGCCACATGGTTTTAATTGTCCTGGTTGTGCTTGGGGAAATGATAATAAAAGTACTTTTAATTTTTGTGAAAATGGTGCTAAAGCTGTAGCATGGGAATCGACACGTCGTGCAGTAACACCAGATTTTTTTATTAAGAATAGCGTAAATTTTCTTTACCAACAGAGTGATTACTTTCTTGAATACCAAGGACGTATTATACATCCAATGCGATATAATATAAAAACTGATCATTATGAACCAATTACTTGGGATAATGCTTTTAAGATTATATCTCAGCATATAAAAGCTATGGATTATCCAGATCAAATGGAACTTTATACTTCTGGACGTGCTAGTAATGAAGTTTCTTGGCTATATCAGATGTTTGGTCGTTTAGTTGGTACTAATAATTTTCCTGATTGTTCTAACATGTGCCATGAAGCAAGTAGTATAGCTTTAAAAAGAAGTATTGGAGTAGGTAAAAGCACTATTTGTCTAGATGATTTTAAACATGCTGATGCTATTTTTATCTTTGGTCAAAATGTTGGCACTAATCACCCTAGAATGCTACATAGTTTACGTAAAGCCATAAATCGTGGAGCAAAGATAATCACTTTTAATACACTACGTGAACGTGGCTTAGAATATTTTAGTAATCCACAAAAATTATTAGAAATAATCACCCCAATGTCAACTACTATTAGTTTTACTTATTATCAACCTAAACTAGGTGGTGATATGGCTGCATTACGTGGCATCGTCAAAGTATTGTTAGAAATTCATCGATCAAAGTTGATATCAGATGGAAAAGGAATTTTTAATCAAGAATTTATAGAAAATTATACTCAAGGTATAAAGTCTTATCTAAAAGTTGTTGATAATACATCATGGGATCATATTTTATACCAATCTGGATTAAGCAAAAAACAAATTATAGACGCTGCAATAATTTATCAAAAGGCCAAGCGTGTTATTATTACATGGGCTATGGGAATAACTCAACATAAGCATTCAATAGATACTATCCGTGAGATTGTAAATTTACAATTATTATTTGGTCACATAGGTAAAAAAGGAGCAGGAGTATGTCCAGTACGTGGTCACAGCAATGTTCAAGGTAATCGTACAATGGGAATCAATGAAAAACCTACTAAAGCTTTTCTTGATGCACTGAGTAGTTATTTTAATTTTAACCCACCTCGTAAGTATGGTCACAATACTATACAAGCACTGAACGCAATGTTAAATAATCAAGTAAAAGTATTCATTTCTTTAGGTGGAAATTTAGCTGCTGCTGCTCCAGATTCTCCACGTGCTGAAAAAGGTTTAAGAAATTGTGATTTAACGGTATATATTAGTACTAAACTTAATCGCAGCCATCTTGTTCCAGGTAAAGAATGTATTATTCTACCAACTCTTGGTCGTACTGAGCGTGATTTGCAAGCGACTGGTAATCAATATATTACAGTAGAAGATACTTTTAGTATGATACACCCTTCAAAAGGAATTAGTATTCCCTTATCAGATACTCAACGGTCAGAAATATCTATTATTTCAAATATCGCTCATTATACTATTGGAAATGATCAAATAAATTGGTTAGCATTAGCTGATAATTATAATTTAATTCGCGATCAAATTGCTGCAATCGTTCCTGGATTTACCGATTTTAATAAAAAATGTAATACATCAAATAGTTTTTATTTAGGAAATCAAGCAGCAGAGCTCAATTTTAATACATCATCAGGTAAAGCAGAGTTTAGTAGTGCTACTTTACCAAAATCTTTATTTCCACAACTTGGAAATAAAGTAATACCTTTTGTATTACAAACTATAAGATCTCATGATCAATATAATACTACAATTTATGGCCTAGATGATCGTTATCGAGGTATTTATGGTCAGAGAAACGTGTTATTTATTAATAAAAAAGATATCCATTCATTAGGATTTAGTGAAGGTCAATTAGTAGATATTGAAACGGTATGGAATGATGGTATTACTCGTAGTGTAAAAGCATTCAAGTTAGTACCATATAATATACCACGCGGTAATATTGCAGCTTACTATCCAGAAACTAATCCTCTTGTTCCACTATCTAGCTATGGAGATGACAGTGGTACACCAACCTCTAAATCAATACCTGTAAAGCTTAGTTTAACAAATTATTAACATGATATTTTTTTAGAAAATAAAAATTAAAATTAATTAATTTTTATAATTGTAAATTATTTTTTTGTTAATTTGATTTCAATGAAATTGTTACCTGTTTTTTAATAATAAAATTAGATAAATTATGTTTCATGATAACCCATTACTTACACAGTTAAAAAAGAAACTTCATGCGCTAGCTCCTCGTGTTGAAGGTATTGTAAGAAGTACAGAAAAAGGTTTTGGTTTTCTTGAGGTTGATTCTCAAAAAAGTTATTTTATTCCACCTTTACAAATGAAAAAAGTTATGCATAGCGATCGTATTATTGCTGTTATTTATACTGATAAAGATCGTAAAAATGCAGAGCCAGAATCTTTAGTTGAACCATTTTTAACTCGCTTTGTTGGGCGGATTCAAAAAAAAAATAGTAATCTTTTGATTATACCTGATCATCCGTTACTAAAAAATCCTATTCAATGTCGACTTAGGCATGACTTAATACATGATTTTAAAGTTGGAGATTGGGCAGTTGCAGAAATGTGTAGTCATCCATTGAAAAATAATGGTTGTTTTTCCGCTGAATTAACGGAATTCATTACTACAAGTGAAGATTATTTCGCTCCATGGTGGGTTACATTATCACGTTATAATTTAGAGCGTGAAGCGCCAAAAATAAAATTTGGTCATATGCTCGAAGAGAACTTACAGCGGGAAGATCTAACTGAAATGACTTTTATTACGATAGACAGCGCTGATACTAAAGATATTGATGATGCATTATATATTACAAAAACATTAGATGAAAAATTTTCTTTAAATATCGCTATTGCTGATCCTACTTGTTACATTGCTCAAGGTAGTAATTTAGATATACTAGCATCTCAACGGGTATTTACGAATTATCTACCAGGATTTAATATACCTATGTTACCACGTGATCTTTCGGATAATATATGTTCATTACATCAAAATGTACGTCGTCCAGTACTAGTTTGCCACGTTAATATACTAAAAGATGGTAGTATGGAAGAAGATATTACTTTCTTTACTGCGTGGATCGAATCAAAAGCTACGTTAGTATATAATAATGTTTCTGATTGGTTAGAAAATATCGGATCTTGGACACCTGCAAATAAAGATATTGCCAATCAAATTAATTTATTAAATCATTTATGTTTAGCACGGTTTAAATGGCGACAAACTAATGCATTAGTATTTAAAGATCGCCCAGACTACCATTTTTTATTAGATGAGAAAGGAAAAGTATTAGATATTATTCTTGAACATAGACGAATTGCTAATCGTATTATAGAAGAAACCATGATATTAGCTAATATATGTGCAGCAAAATTTTTACAGAAAAAATTAGGTTTTGGGATTTATACTTTACATGCTGGTTTTAATTTGTCAAATGTTGTACAAGTTGTAGATATTCTTTGTGAACATGGGATTAAAGTAGATCAAAAAGAAATTACTACTTTAGAAGGATTTCGTCAGATACATCGTAAACTTGATGCTCAACCAACACAATATTTAGACAATCGTATTCGTCGTTTTTATTCTTTTGTAGAAATTAGTACTGAACCAGGCCCACATTTCGCTCTTGGATTAGAATCTTATGCAACTTGGACTTCACCTATTCGTAAGTTTGGTGATATGATAAACCATCGTTTATTAAAGGCAATTATTCGAGGGGATACTAATATTAGGTGTCCTCAAAACGATATTACAATAACTATTAGTGAACGTCGTAGATTACACCGTATGGCAGAACGTGATATAAACGATTGGCTTTACGCATACTTCTTGTTATCTTTTGCAGGTACATCTCATAAATTTACTGCTGAAATCATTGATGTATTACGTAGTGGAATGCGTGTACGTATTCAAGAAAATGGTGCTAATGCTTATATTCCTGCTACTTTTATTCATACTATACGTGATGATTTAATATTTGTACAGGAAAGTGGAACTATATATATTAAAGATAAAATAATTTATCGTGTTACTGATATTATTAATATCACCATAAGTCAAGTACGAATGGAAACACGTAGTATAATTGCTAATTTAGCAATATAAAATAATGAGGTATTTTATTTAATTTTTTAATATTTTAATATTAAAAGTATTTATTTTATTTTTATAAAATTTTTCATAAAAAAAGAGGTTTAATTACATTTAATATTTATTTTCTTTTAGTAAAGATTTTAATATATATTGTAATGTCGCATAAGGATTAAGAGCTCGTGTTATTGGTCGACCAATAACCATATAATCAACTCCAACTTGGTGAGCTTCAATTGGTGTCATAATACGATGTTGATCATCATTATTATTAACTATCAAACGAATTCCTGGTGTTACTATAATAAAATTTTGGTTAACTTTTTTTAAAAGTGCTGCTTCTTGCGCAGAACAAATCACACCATCTAATCCACATTTGCTTGCTAATCGTGCTAATTTTTCACCTTGTTGCGCTGGAGTTAAATTAATACCTAATTCATTGAGATCTTTTTGGTTAATACTAGTAAGTACAGTAACTGCAATAAGCAACGGTGCATTTTTACCAAATGGTATTAGAGATTCACGTGCAGCATTCATCATACGTTCTCCTCCATAAGCATGTACATTGACTATCCATACTCCTAAATCTGCAGCTGCAGATACAGCGCATGCAGTTGTATGTGGAATATCATGAAATTTAAGATCTAGAAATACTTTAAATTTTCTATCTTGTAATATTTTAATTAATGATGGGCCAAACAATGTAAATGTTTCTTTACCTATTTTTAATCCACATTGTTTTGGATCAATCTTATCAACAAATTCCATGATGTTATTTATATTATTAAAATCTAATGCTATTATAATGGGAGATGTTATCATAGACATATTGTTTTATTGTAAGGAAAATAAGTACATTCTATTTGTATATTACCAAAATATATAAATACTAATAATATTGATCGTATCGTTTATAATATGTGATAATACATTTCATATGAATTACATAATTTAGTATCAATTTGTTCTTAACTAAAAAATATATATTTTTCTTTTTTATTAGCTTATTCCTTTAATCTTAAATATGCTCATTTAGCGTTTTTTATATTTTAAATTATAAAATAGTCATATGAAAAGATGATCATATTTTATAGTATATCTTTATTATATATATTATAAATAATTAATAATTAAATAAAAAAAGTAAATTTACTTTTAAAATTACTCTATACAGTATATTAAATTATATTTTGTTGTGCTTTAATTCGCTTAAGTTTACGTTGAACATTAGATAGAGTAAGACGTGTGCGTAGCCAAAAAAAACCACAGATAGTCCATCCTAACATAAATCCTGCACTAAAGAGACATGCAAGTAATGTTGAGATTTGACATTCAATTTTTGCAAATAGAAAATTAAAAGTTATAACTTGATTATTTTGTGCGCCAAGTATTACTGAAATAATAAAAATAACTAATATAACAAAAAAAATCAGTAAAGATTTCATAATTTTTCCTTTTAATTTTATTAATATATTATTTATGTAAAAATAAGCCTGTTAAGTGATTTATAAATATATGTAGAGTACATATTTATATCTATTATTTTTTTAAAAAATAGTATGTAGTAGAATAGCTATCAAACAAAATAATACTTATAATTCTAACAATTAAAAGTATCTCGTAATTATTCTGGCATTAATAGTCATTGCCATGAATTAATAAATAAAATAAATTTTTTTATTTAAGTAGAAACGGAATATATGGAAGAAAACTAGTGCATCTAATGTCAAACATATAATATTTGGTTAGTAATACTTTTGAATTTTTTAAAGATTATAAAATATTAGTATGTAATAAAACATATAACTATAAAAGAGATACTCTAAAAAAATTATGATAATTTTATTATTAATAAATCAAATAAAAAGTATACCCTTCTCATACATTTTAGTTTATCTATCATTAGTTAAACAACTTAAATATTTATGATATTTATCATATTAAATATGAAGATTTTTATCTGTTGAATTGATTAGAATATCTATATGAAAATATTTTTAATTATATAAATATTTTCTGTTTCAAAATTGCTTTTGTCTTTATTTATTTTAATAATCTTATAAATAATTATCATATTTATTAAAAAAATAATTAAAATAAAATATTTATTTTTTTAATAAGATCCGTTGGAGATTTACATGCAGCTTAAATTAATAGCGAAAGCAAAACTGCCCACTCCATGGGGGAATCTCTTAATCGTTGGCTTCGAAGAACTAATAACTGGCCATAATCATATTGCATTAGTTTATGGAGATATTAAAGATCAAAGTCCAGTATTAGCACGTATTCATTCTGAATGTCTAACTGGTGATGCTTTATTTAGTTTACGATGTGATTGTGGCTTTCAATTAAAAGCAGCACTGACAGCAATAACTAAGGAAAGATGTGGTGTACTAATTTATCATCGACAAGAAGGACGTAATATAGGCCTTCTTAATAAGATTCGTGCTTATGCATTACAAGATAAAGGTTATGATACAGTAGAAGCTAATAATAAATTGGGTTTTGCTGCTGATGAACGTGATTTCACTCTCTGTGCTGATATTTTTAAACTCTTAAGCATTAATAAAGTTCGATTATTAACTAATAATCCTCGTAAAGTTGATATCCTAACTCAAGCAGGAATAAATATTATTGAAAGAGTACCATTAATCGTAGGAAGAAATCCTAGCAACGAACGCTACCTTGATACTAAAGCAAAAAAAATGGGACATTTCCTTCAATATTTAAAAGAAGATCAATAAAAATATCCGTTATTTAAATAGTAAAATATTTTAGAAAACTGGATTATTGACTATTCATTTAAATTTCTTAATTTATTTTAAAATTAATAAAAGAGTATTTTATATATATAAAATATATGAAAAATATAAAATTTATACAAAATCATAGACAAATAAAGCTTAATAGCTTATAAGCATATTAATCTAATTTAACTAATTTAATTTAAACATTAAAATTATAAAAATATGTTCTAATCCTAATTAATCTTCAATCTTTTATTTATGATAATTCTTATTTAAGTGATAAATTAATATCGCGAAACATGACTTCTATATCTTCATTAGTTCGTAAATTAATAGCTGTATCTATTATATCTCGTGTTAAGTGTGGAGTAAAAGTATAAATAAAATCATACATATAACTTCTTAAAAAAGTACTACGCTTAAAACCAATTTTAGTAGTGCTTTTATTGAAAATTTTTGATGCTTCTATGCATACTAAATCAGTATCGAATACTGGATCTATTGCCATACTAGCAATTATACCAACTCCTAAACCTAGACGTACATAAGTTTTAATAACATCTGCATCTGTTGCTGTAAATACAATATGTGGAGTTAAACCTATACGATTAAAAGCCATATCTAGCTCAGAACGACCTGTAAAACTAAAAGTATAGGTTATTAGTGGAAATTTTGCTAATTCTTCAACTGTTATTTGTTTTTTTTCAGCTAAAGGATGATTAGGTGTAACAATAATAGAACGGTTCCAATGGTAACAAGGTAACATTATCAGATCATCATATAAATGTAATGCTTCAGTAGCTATAGCAAAATCAGCATTGCCTTTAAACACTGCTTCTGCAATTTGCATAGGAGATCCTTGATGCATATGTAATGACACATGTGGATAGCGTTCAATAAAAGCTTTAATTACATTAGGTAATGCATAGCGTGCTTGAGTGTGTGTCGTAGCAATATATAGAGATCCTTTATCAGGCCATGTATGTTCTCCAGCAATTGATTTGATAGAATCGATTTTAGATAATACTTCGCGTGCAATGCGAATAATTTTTTCACCTGCGGGTGTGACTTCTGTTAAATGTTTTCCGCTACGTGCAAATATTTGTACTCCAAGTTCATCTTCCAACATACGAACTTGCTTACTAATACCAGGTTGAGATGTATATAAGCCTTCTGCTGTAGATGAAACATTGAGATTATGATTAACGACTTCAACGATGTAACGCAACTGCTGTAATTTCATAATTATATCTTCCAGGTAGCGGCGAGGTGTGTATTTCCAGCAATCATATTTCTTATTTTTTAGTTTAATATCAATATTATTTGAATAAAATTCTATTAATTTTATTAATTCAAAACAGGGTATAGAACTATATATCACCATAAGAATACTACAATAGCTAGATTATTACCTTAAAGGAATTACTCTTTTATTTTTTGCCATTTGCCATCTATATAAAACATAGCCCAATTAGTTATTTTACCTTGTTTTTCTGAAGATATGTATTGTTGTTTGGTTTTATGACTAAAACGTATAATAGTTTTATTACCTTCTGGATCTATAGCTGGTGCTTTTGCTAAATACTTGAGCTGTTCAGGCAAACGATCTACAAAACGTTGTAGCTCTTCTACTAAAGGCGTACGAGTTTCACGTGATTTTGGAAAAGTATTGGCAGCAAAGAATATTCCTGATGCTCCATCACGTAATACAAAATAAGCATCTGATTTCTTACATAGTAATTCAGGTAATGAAATTGGTTCTTGTTTAGGTGGAGCTAATTCACCGTTACGCAAAAGTTTACGTGTATTTTTACAGTCTTGATTTGTACAAGACATATATTTACCAAAACGTCCTATTTTTAAATCCATTTTATAATTACATTTTTCACAATAAACAAGTAAACCGTTATATCTATCAATATGAAAGTTTCCTTTCTCAATTTCATAACCATCACATTCTGGGTTATTCCCACAAATATGTAATTTACATTGATTATCAATTAAATAACTATCCATGGCCGTACTACAATTTTGACAGCGACGCCTAGATAGTAAAGCATGAGCTTCTGCATCGTCACCTTCTAACACATTAATAATTTCAGTTTCTGTGATTAAATTAATTGTTTTTTTACAACGCTCTTTAGAGCTCAAAGTATATCCAGAACAACCTAAAAATACTCCAGTGCTAGCAGTACGAATACCCATTTTACGATTGCATATTGGACAGTTAATCGATATTAATACCATTTTATTAGGTTGCATGCCACCTTCTTTCGGTTCTTTTTCAGCTTTATTTAATTGGCGGCTAAAATTTTTAAAGAAAGAATTGAGTACTATTTTCCAATCAACTTTATTATTTGCAATTTGATCAAGATTATCTTCCATATGTGCAGTGAAATCATAGTTCATTAGTTCTTGAAAGTTTTCTTTTAGCCGATGTGTAACAATTTCACCCATTTTTTCAGCATAGAAACGATGATTTGTAATTCGAATATAACCTCTATCTTGAATAGTTGAAATAATATTTGCATAAGTTGAAGGCCGACCAATGCCTCGTTTCTCTAATTCACGGACCAGTAAAGCTTCACTAAACCGTATTGGTGGTTTAGTAAAATGTTGAGTAACAATAAGTTCTTTTAAGGTAAGATAATCACCTACATTTACTTTAGGTAAGCTATTACTTTTATTATTTTTAGATATTGAAGGCATTATTTTGATCCATCCATCAAAACATAACGTACGTCCTTTGGCTTTTAATTCGAAATCATCTGCTTTTACTTTCAACATACTCAAATCATACTGAGCAGGTACCATTTGACAAGCAATAAACTGACGCCAAATTAATTGATAAAGTTTTTTTGCGTTAGCTTCCATACATTTTAATTCTTCTGCTAACATGTAAATATTTGAAGGACGAATCGCTTCATGAGCTTCCTGTGAATTACTTTTGTTATAATATAGATTTGGTAATTCTGGTAAATATTTTTTACCAAAATGTTCTTCAATATAACTACGAGCTGTAGTAATAGCATCTTTACTTAAGCTAGTAGAATCAGTACGCATATAAGTAATATATCCAGCTTCATATAGGAGTTGGGCTATTATCATAGTTTTCTTTACACTAAATCCTAAGTGTGTACTTGCAGCTTGTTGTAATGTAGAAGTTATAAATGGTGCGGAAGGTTTACTATTAGTTTGTTTATCTTCTCGATATGAAATTTTATAGTAAGCTTTCTGTAAAATTGAAATGGCTTCTTTGGTTTGATTTTTATCAATCGGACGAAATATTTTATCTGCTTGATGAGTAACTTGCATATTTAACTGATCACCTGTTAGTGTATTGAAAATTCCATCAACTTTCCAATATTCTTTTGGTAAGAAAGATTTTATTTCTTGTTCACGTTCAACTATCAGGCGCACAGCAACAGATTGTACACGACCAGCAGATAAACCACGTGCAATTTTCTTCCATAGTAATGGTGAAACCATATATCCTACTACACGATCCATAAAACGACGTGCCTGTTGTGCATACACGCGTTTAATATTAATTTCTCCTGGGTTTTCAAAAGCTTTATTAATGGCTTTTTCCGTTATTTCATTAAATATTACACGACTGAATCGTTTATTGTCTTCACCGATTATTTGTTGTAAGTGCCAAGCAATAGCTTCTCCCTCACGATCAAGATCAGTCGCAAGATAAATATGATCAGCTTCATCAGCAAGATGTCTTAATTCTAAAACAATATTTTCTTTTCCAGGTAGAATTTGATATTCTACTTGCCAATCTTTCCAGGGATCAATACCCATTCGACTTACTAACGCAGCTCTTGCATCTTTTTTAATTTTTTTACATATTATTTTTTCCTTATCATAATTTTTACGACTAGTTGAAGAATTGCTAGTTGGCAAATCTCTAATATGTCCGATACTGGATTTTACAACGTAGTTATGGCCAAGGTATTTATTGATTGTTCTAGCTTTTGCCGGCGATTCAACTATAACTAGTGATTTACCCATATATGCCTTTACCTAAATGGTAATCTCCTAATAATCAAAATATATTATTATTTTTATACTCTATACATAGTTGAATATAAGTACTAGATATGAATCCATTCAAAATAATGAAAAATATCTAATATTAAATTACATTTACAAATAAATATCTTCAAGATATATAGAATTTATTACTTTTAATACATTGATACTAGCTTGTTTTAAGTTTTAATTACTAATTTTATAAGTTAATAAATAAGTTTAATTTAAAAATGAATTGCAAAAAAAATCATTAATTATATTAATTATTGAAATATATGAACATGTTTACCAATCAATAATATAAAATAAAAAAATATTATTAGAAATAATTATACTAAAAGATATTTCGTAAAATACAAATTAGCATATTTATTAATATATTAATTAACTAAATGAAGTGAATTATAAATAATTTATATAAAAATATTTTTAGTAATTTCAATTATTTAATCGATAAAGTGATACATTGAATATACTCTAAATATTTAGTTTTAGTTCAAAAATAGTTCTTATATTATTAAGATATATTTTAAAATAAAAACCCGGTCTTAATCCGGGCTACTTTATATTAGATATTAGAGTTTTATTACTATGTTCCCATATTTTTATAAAAAACCGTTCCACAATATAGCTAACACTATGAGTAAATCTATCGATTATTTTCCTTTTACGTATGTACTGAACACCGAGTACAGTAAAATCCTTCATTTTTCTAATAATTAAAGCATCACTTGTATCAAGTCCATCTACTAAACCTAAACTAAGTGCTTGACGACCATACCAATGTTCTCCTGTAGCAACCTTTTCTAAATCTAGTGATGGACGCATTTCATTTATAAAAACTTTAAATAATTGATGTGTTTCATTTAAAATATCACAAAATTTTTTTCTTCCTTCTTCAGTATTTTCACCAAAAAATGTTAATGTCCGCTTATACTGACCTGCTGTATGTAGTTCTATATCTATGTCGTTACGTTTTAGTAAACGATTAAAATTAGGTATTTGAGCTACAACTCCTATAGAACCGATAATAGAAAACGGTGCAGCAATAATACGATTTGCAACACAAGCCATCATATACCCTCCACTAGCAGCTACTTTATCTACTACAATTGTCAAATATATGTTAGCATCACGTAATCGCTGTAGTTGAGATGCAGCTAAACCGTAACTATGTACCATACCACCCATGCTTTCTAAACGTAATAAAACTTCATCACCAGGTCCTGCTACTGATAATACAGCAGAAATTTCTTCTCGAAGAGAACTAACTTCGTTTGCATCAATACTACCTTTAAATTCAATAACATAAAGAGTAGGTTTTTCTTTTGCAGTTAAATTAACTTTAGCATTGCGCTTATCATTTTTTATTTTAATCTTTTCTTGTTTTTTATGTTGTTTTAACCATATTTTTTTTACATGAGATTTTATTTTTGCCAGTTGTATATCTTCTTTCATTTGACGATATTCTTCATCTAAATGTATCAAGCGCAACTGACCATTATTTTTATATTTACGTAGCATAACATTATTGAGGACAATTATTATTGTAACTGCAATGGCCACCACTACGGTGATGGACTTGACCAGAAATAATCCATAGCTAGATAAGAAACCCATGGTACTAACCACCTTATTAAAACTTAATTTTTGTTTGCAAATTTTAAACTTACTCATCGCGTTAAATTATTTATAACGCTAAATATAAAGCTTGTATTTAATAATAAATTAGGGCATAAAACTAAAAACCTTATAGAATCTGAGTAAAAAAATATTGTTATGCATTATCAACCTAAACTGAATATACTAGAAAACCGCATTATTTTAGTTACCGGAGCTTCTGACGGAATTGGCCGTGAAGTAGCTTTAACTTATGCATCATATGGTGCACACGTCATCTTGTTAGGTCGTAATGCTAAAACATTACATAATACTAAACAAGCAATTGATCAGCTTAATAAAACTCCTGCCTGTTTATTATTATTTGATCTAGAACAAGCTAATCCAAAAAATTGTAAAGAGCTTGCTGAAAAAATTGCTATATGTGTACCACACTTAGATGGTGTTTTGCATAATGCAAGTATTCTTGGAGATCTTGTACCATTAGTTAAACTTAATCCAACTATTTGGAATCAAGTTATACAAATAAACTTACATGCTGTTTTTTATTTAACACAAGTATTAATTCCTCTTCTATTAAAATCAAAAGCTGGCTCATTAATATTTACTACTTCCAGTGTAGGACGTATCGGACGTGCTAGTTGGGGTGCTTACTCAGTATCAAAATTTGCTATTGAAGGCATGATGCAGGTACTAGCAGATGAATATAAAAATTGTTCGCTACGCGTAAATTGCATAAACCCAGGTAGCACACGTACAAAAATGCGAGCACGTGCTTTTCCACAAGAAAATAGTAATTTATTAAAAAGACCAATTGATTTGATGCCAATATATTTATATTTAATGAGTGACGATAGTCGTTACAAAACTGGTATTAGTTTTGATGCACAGCCTAAATACCAAAATAATATTTTTTCCTAAAGACTATATATATTTTATTTACGCAATAACTGTATTAAATTATCATTAATATATAATGTATGTTATTTTATTTAAAAAAGTAAATTATGAAAAAGTTTTATATATTTATAATGTATATTTATTAGATTTTAGATTACTGATTTGTAATTTAACTGATTTCTATATGTCACTAATTCCATGATAATTATCTTATAATAACTTTATTTTATACTATTAGTTTTTTACTTTTAGAAAAATTTGTGATTTTCAAATAATATACAATAAATTTTACTTTTATCAATTTATGTAAATTTTACAATTTTTATTATTAACATTAAATAATCGTAAAGTATTTATATTTGATCTTCCTACTAAACCTACTGCAATCAAATGTTTATTAGTAAATATTAACAAATAATCCAATGCAAGTTTAATGATTTACTGGTTTTTCACCCGTATAAATACCTCTAGTATATAATGTGTCAATTTACTTTTGAATTAAAAATAAATTCAATAATAAGTATTGAATTCAATTAATATGAATTTTAAAATTTCAATTATTTTATATATTATCTCTTAGATAGTCTGAAATATCATTCACATTAATGCTCTTTAATAAAATTAATAAATAATTTATTTTATATATATCACTTTTAGTTTTTTGTTATAAAATATACCTTGATATTATGTACAATTATAACTGTACATATGATATATAATATGTTTATTTTAATTTATTTGTACATTTAAGGATCATTAAAAACACTTGCTTTATGAGTAGTGAAAAAATCTTTCATTTTAATTAATTACATATTGTAATATAAATTCTTTACATAAAAATTAATACGTCTACGTATATTAAATATTGTATATTAAATTATAAATAATTAGCGTAAATTTTTATTTATTTCTATTAATTTTTATAAAATATTAGATTTATTTATATAAATAACAATTAGAATCAATAAGCCTTCTATAAATTGAAGATTATTTAATATGTAATATATTGAATTAGATTTAATAAAAAATAAAAGCTAATAAATTGACATTTATAATATAAAGTATTTTTTATTATATAAAAATATTTCATCTAATTGAAAAATATTCTCTTTTAGGATATTAAAAAAACTGTAAATAGAGGTTTTCCATCACTAATACTAAATATCAATTATAGGTAAAGATAATTATCTTTTACCTAATAGAAATAATATCAATATTTTATTTAACCTATAAATATCTTCATGAATATCAATTAATTACTAGTTAAATACATTTTAAAGAGCAAATACTTCATACACTTCTATAACCTTGATATAAATAATCTTTTCATCTTCCTGCTACCTATCAAGTAGTTTTTAGTAACATTTAGCTAACGCAAGAAAAAATAAAATGAAACTAATTAACATTAATGCGCCATATCGGGAAGATCCAGCTACAGTTTTTCATCAACTATGTGGCACACGTTCATCTACTCTATTACTTGAATCATCTGATATAAATAGCAAACAAAATCTAAAAAGTTTGCTTATTGTAGATAGTGCGCTACGCATTACATCTTTAGGTAATAGAGTAAAAATACAAGCATTATCAGAAAACGGCAGTACACTTTTACCATTACTAGATAATGTTTTACCATCTACTGTAAAAATTAATATTAGTATTAATCATCGTGAATTATACTTTCCTACGATATCCACCGTACATGATGAAGATTCTCGTTTAAAATCACTTTCGGTATTTAATGTATTACGTCTTATTTTACAATTATTTACCAGTCCAATTGAAAAACGTGAAGCAATATTACTTGGAGGTTTATTTTCTTATGATCTAGTTACTATTTTTGAAAATTTACCTAAATTGAGTAATCAACAAAATTGTCCAGATTATTGTTTTTACTTAGCTGAAATATTATTAATTATTGATCATCAACAGCGATTAGCACATTTACAAGCTAGTGTATTTTGCCCATTAAACAGTGAGTTTAATAGACTAAAACAACGTGTTTTACAGCTAAAACGTCAAATGAGCCAAACTGCACCTCCTGTACCAGTTAAACGTTTAGAACGAATGGAGTTAATGATTAATCAAACTGATGAACAATATTGTAGAATAATACGTGATATGCAGCAAGCTATTCGTATCGGTGAAATTTTTCAAGTAGTACCTTCACGTCGTTTTTTTTTACCTTGTCCATCACCTTTAGCCTCTTATGATATATTAAAAAATAATAATCCTAGTCCTTATATGTTTTTTATGCAAGATCAAGATTTTTCATTATTTGGCGCTTCACCGGAAAGTTCATTAAAATATGATGCGATTTCACGCCAAATTGAAATCTATCCTATTGCTGGTACTAGACCACGAGGACTAGTTAATGGTTCAATCGATAGAGATCTTGATAGCCGTATTGAATTAGAGATGCGTACCGATCATAAAGAACTATCAGAACATCTTATGTTAGTAGATTTAGCACGCAATGATTTAGCACGTATTTGTATTCCTGGTAGTCGATATGTTTCTAATTTAACTAAAGTAGATCGGTATTCTTTTGTTATGCACTTAGTATCACATGTCATTGGAACATTACGCGAAGATCTAGATGTATTACATGCATACTGTGCTTGCATGAATATGGGTACTTTGAGTGGCGCTCCGAAAGTACGAGCGATGCAATTAATAGCTGAAAAAGAAGGTACACGCCGAGGTAGCTATGGTGGAGCAGTAGGTTATTTGACGGCACATGGAGATCTAGATACCTGTATAGTTATTCGTTCAGCTTGGGTTGAAAATGGTATTGCTACAGTACAAGCTGGAGCAGGGGTAATATTAGACTCTGATCCACAAGCTGAAGCAGATGAAAGTCGTAATAAGGCACGAGCAGTATTACATGCTATCGCTACTGCTCATTACTGTGAGGATATTTTTTAATGGCTAATATTCTACTGTTAGATAATATTGATTCTTTTACATATAATCTAGTGGATCAATTACGTATATTTGATCATAAAGTAGTTATTTATCGTAATCAAGTGCCAGAGCATATTTTGCTTAAACAGATTCAGCACATGGAAAATCCTGTTCTTATGTTATCGCCAGGTCCTGGAATACCACAAAAAGCTGGTTATATGCCCTCATTGCTACAGATACTACGAGGGAAAATACCTATTATTGGTATTTGCTTAGGGCATCAAGCTATTATTGAAAATTACGGTGGTCATGTAGAACAAGCTGGTGAAATTTTACATGGTAAAGCATCGTCTATTATGCATGATGGACAAGCTATGTTTAGTGGTCTTACCAATCCTCTACCGGTAGCACGGTATCACTCTTTAGTAGGAAATAATATGCCTTCTGAGTTAATCGTTAATGCTATTTATAACAATATGGTTATGGCTGTTCGTCATGATTTTGACCGCGTGTGCGGTTTCCAATTTCATCCTGAATCTATTCTTACTACTCAAGGTACTAAGTTATTAGAACAAACATTAACTTGGGCTTTAAGTTAAGTAAGAGATTACGATAATGCAAAATATTTTAGCTAAACTTTATCATCGTCAAAATTTGACTCAAAATGAAAGTGAATATTTATTTAATGCTATTATTAATGATCAAATAGAACCTCTACAATTAACTGCTGTATTAATAGCAATGAAAATACGTGGTGAAACTATTGAAGAAATCATTGGAGCAGTTTCTGCTTTTTTACATAATACTAAACCTTTTCCCAGTCCAGATTATATCTTTGCTGATATCGTAGGTACTGGTGGAGATAATAACGACTTAATAAATATTTCTACTGCTAGTGCTTTTGTAGCAGCAGCTTGTGGATTTAAGATAGCTAAACATGGTAACCGCAGTATATCTAGTAAATCTGGTTCATTTGATTTATTAGAAGCCTTTGGTATTAACCTTTTTATGACAGCTAAACAATCACGTCAAACATTAGATGAACTTAATATTTGTTTCTTATTTGCACCCCAATATCACATGGGATTTCGTAATGCAATAACAGTACGTAATCAATTAAAGACACGTACTATTTTTAATATATTAGGCCCCCTAATTAATCCAGCTCGTCCACCTCTTATACTTATAGGTGTCTATAGTTCTAGATTAATATATCCAGTCGCACAAACTTTAAAAAAACTTGGATATCAACGGGCGGCAGTAGTACATGGTTCTGGGGTTGATGAAGTAGTTCTTCATGGCCCAACACAAGTTGCAGAATTGAAAAATGGAGAAATTATTAATTATCAATTAACAAAAGAAGATTTCGGTTTTCATTTTTACGATGGAGCATTTTTTAATGGTTCTACACCAGAAAAAAATCGTGATATTTTATCAAATGTACTTCAAGGTAAAGGTAAATATGCTTATGAACAATCTATTGCAGTGAATGTAGCATTATTAATGAAATTATTTGGAAATGAAGATTTAAGGGATAACGTTCAACGTGCTCTTGCCGTAATTCGTAGTGGAGAAGCATATGAACTAATTATAGCTTTTGCAGCAAGAAAATAAAATGATTATTAAAGAAACGATTTTAGAAAAAATTTTAAAAGATAAAGTTATTTGGATTAAAGAGCGTAAATTAAAGCAGCCATTAAATACTTTCAAAAATATGTTAAGACCTACAAAACGTAATTTTTATACTATAGTTCATAGTAAAAAAACAGTCTTTATTTTAGAATGTAAAAAAGCTTCTCCATCTAAAGGAATCATTAATAGAAATTTTAATTTAACAGCTATAGCTAACGTATATCGGAATTATGCTACAGTAGTATCAGTATTAACCGAAGAAAAATATTTTCACGGTAATTTTATTTTTTTGTCAGAAATGAGCGCTAAGGTTGCTCAACCTATACTTTGTAAAGATTTTATCATAGATCCATATCAAATTTATCTCGCACGTTATTATCAAGCTGATGCAGTTTTACTTATGCTGTCCATTCTAGACGATAAAAAATATAATGAACTAGTTCAAATAGCACATACCTTTAAAATGGGTGTATTAACTGAAGTAAATAATGAAAATGAAGTAAAACGCGCAATTACAATGAATGCTAAAGTGATTGGTATTAATAATCGTAACTTGCATGATTTATCAATTAATTTAAATCGTACTCGTTATCTTGCTCCACTAATAAAATCAGGTATAACTA
Source organism: Pantoea sp. Aalb (assembly GCF_009829985.1). Classification (NCBI taxonomy): domain Bacteria; kingdom Pseudomonadati; phylum Pseudomonadota; class Gammaproteobacteria; order Enterobacterales; family Erwiniaceae; genus Pantoea; species Pantoea sp. Aalb. Next base: position 341,671 of record NZ_SZZU01000001.1, on the reverse strand, counting down.
TAATCAGTGAATCGGGAATTAATAATTATACCCAAATACGTGAACTAAGTCGTATAACTAATGGATTTTTAATTGGCTCAGCTATAATGGAAAGAAAAGATCTAAGATCTGCAGTATGTCGAATATTAATAGGTGAAAATAAAATTTGTGGATTAACTCGTATTGAAGATATTCATAGTTCTTATAGAGTAGGTGCCATTTATGGCGGTATGATTTTTGTTAGATCTTCACCACGAAAATTAACTCATATGCAAGCTAAGTTACTAGTAACTACTGCACCTTTAAAATATGTAGGTATTTTTTGTAATAATAGTATAAGAGAAATAGTTATGTTGACTATTTCTCTTAATCTTTCTGCTGTTCAGTTACATGGTAATGAAGATCGAAGATTTATAAATAAATTACGTCAAGTACTACCAGTAGAAGTAAAAATTTGGAAAGCATTTGAAATAAAAAGAAGTATACCTAAACTTGATTGGCAAAATGTTGATCGTTATGTATTTGACCATGGTCGAGGTGGTACAGGTCAATGTTTTGATTGGTCACTTTTACAACATCAAGATATGAGCAAAATTTTATTAAGTGGAGGGCTCAATATTAATAATTGTTTAAAAGCTAGTACATTAGGTTGTGCTGGATTAGATTTTAACTCTGGAATTGAAATTGCACCAGGTATTAAAAATGCAAGTAAAATTACTGAGGTATTCCGAATATTACGTACTTATTAATATATCTCTTCTTATTTCTTTGTTCTAAATTTAAATTAACTCTATATATAATTTAAATTAATTCTACCTATGCCTATAATCTATAGGAATATAATTATGAATACATTATTAAATCCTTACTTCGGTGAGTTTGGTGGTCAATATGTACCACAGATTTTAATGCCAGCACTTCGCCAACTAGAAACAGCTTTTATTGAAGCACAAGGAGATTCAAAATTTCAAGAAACATTAACCAATTTATTAAATAACTATGCTGGACGACCTACCGCATTAACCTTATGTACTAATTTAATTGAAAATAATAAGACTCGTATATATTTAAAACGTGAAGATCTCCTTCATGGTGGTGCACATAAAACAAATCAAGTACTTGGACAAGTATTATTAGCTAAACGAATGGGAAAAAATGAAGTTATTTCTGAAACTGGTGCTGGTCAACATGGTGTTGCTTCTGCTTTAGCATGTGCATTACTTAAAATGAAATGTCGTATTTATATGGGAGCAAAAGATATTGATCGTCAATCTCCTAACGTATTTCGTATGCGTTTAATGGGCGCTGAAGTTATTCCTGTACATAATGGATCTGCTACCTTAAAAGATGCGTGTAATGAAGCTTTACGTGATTGGTGTAGTAGTTATGAACGCTCACATTATATGATTGGTACAGCTGCTGGTCCTCATCCATTTCCAACTATAGTACGTGAATTCCAACGTATTATTGGCGCAGAAATAAAAATACAGATTTTAGAAAAAGAAGGTCGTTTACCGGATGCATTATTGGCTTGTGTTGGAGGTGGATCAAATGCTATTGGCATGTTTTCAGATTTTATTGATGAGACAAATGTCAGATTAATAGGAGTAGAACCTGGTGGACATGGTATCAAAACTGGTGAACATGGTGCTCCGATAAATCACGGACGAATAGGAATTTGTTTTGGAATGAAATCATTGATTATGCAAAATAAAGAAGGACAAATCAAAAACTCTTATTCAATTTCTGCTGGTCTTGATTTTCCATCTGTTGGTCCAGAGCATGCATATCTAAATAGTATTGGTCGAGCAGAATATGTATCAATTACAGATGATGAAGCTTTAAATGCATTTAAAATTCTTTGTCGTACTGAAGGTATTATTCCAGCATTAGAATCTTCTCATGCGCTAGCTTATGCACTTAAAATGGTTCGAGATAACGTACAAAAAGAACAAATATTAATCGTAAACTTATCCGGTCGTGGTGATAAAGATATTTTTACTGTTCATAATATTTTAAAATCTAAGGAAAAAATTTGATGGAACGTTATTATCAATTATTCAAACATTTATCTATCAAAAAAGAAGGTCTTTTTCTACCTTTTGTGATGTTAGGCGATCCATATATAGAACTTTCATTAGCAATTATAGATGCGTTGGTTGAAAGTGGTGCAGATGCATTAGAATTAGGCATGCCTTTTTCAGATCCAGTAGCAGATGGACCTACGATACAAAGGGCAACATTACGTGCTTTATCTGCTGGTACTACTATATCATATTGTTTTGAAATGTTAAAAATTATCCGTCAAAAATATACAGATTTACCAATTGGTTTATTAATGTACGCAAATTTAATATTAAGTAGAGGTATTTATGATTTTTATTTACAATGTGCAGATATTGGATTAGATTCTGTATTAATCGTGGATATACCTATAGAAGAATCAGAACCATTTCGTCAGGTAGCAATGAATAATAATATTGCTCCTATCTTCATTTGTCCTCCAAATGCAAATAATCATCTTCTATATGAAATTGCTTTGTATGGTCGTGGATATACTTACGTATTATCGCGCAATGGAACTACTGGAACAGAAGATGATACTATACTTCCGTTAAAAAACTTAATTTATAAATTACATAAATATCATGCTGCACCACCATTACAAGGTTTTGGTATTTCTAAACCTTCGCAGATTAAAAAAGCAATTGAATTAGGAGCTTTAGGAGTTATATCAGGTTCTGCTATTGTAAAGATTATTGAATCTAATAAAAATAATAAAAATGAATTACTAAGCGAATTAAAAAAGTTTGTTAGAACAATGAAAAATGCAACAATCAATATATTGTAAAAAAGTAAAGTATTTAATAAATGAAATTTTATCTCAAATAGCATTGACTTGTAATAGATAAATTCAATACGTTAAAATCAATGTATTTTTGTTTTGAAGGAGCAATAACATACATGTCTATAACGGCAAGTTCATTATATCGTGACACAATACATTTTTTTCGTTATCAGATTTATAATATTATATTTATGGCATTATTTATATCAGTTGTTACTATAATAATAAGTCAAATATTAACGCTAGATCAGGAGTACTTAATATCGTTAAAACAAGCTAATGACAGTGCACATTCTCTATTTGAATTTATTCAGAAATTATCTCCTGCACAATATGTAATACTATTACGTGCTTCTGCTATGGGTACATTTGCTGCTTTGATAGGTAATACTTTATTATTAGGTGGGATGATATATTTAATCATATCCGCGTCTCAAGGAGAACAGGTAAGCTCATTTAGTGCTATAACATTATCTATACCCTTATTACCGAAATTATTATTACAAACTTTTCTCATTACATTAATAGTACAATTAGGTTTTATGATATTAATATTTCCAGGTATTATTTTAATAACTTTACTATCATTAGCTCCTATTATATTGAAAAATCAAAATATAAGTGTAATTGATTCATTATATGCTAGTATAAGTTTAGTTTCTGATAATATTAAACTTATTATGCCAGCTATACTAATGTGGTTATTAATGAAAATTATAATAATAATTATATTTTTCTTTTTAATTGGAATACCTGTTATTATTAGTTTAATACTACTTAATATGCTTAGTAATTTAGCTTACGCAATATTAATTATTTATTTATATCGATTATATATGCTTTTACATTAAATTAAATATTAGTATTTTAATTTATCTAGATTCTTTCAATTAGAAAAAGATAATATTATCTATTTTGGAAACTGTATGCAGCAAATCTTTGATTTTTTGTCATTAATATTATTTTTTGTTTTTTATAAAAAATATAATATTTATGTTGCTTGTATTGCACTAATGATTACAACAGGTATATCAGTCATTGCAAATTTTATTTTTTATCGTAAGATTGATAATCTAAATATTTTTACTTTTATCTTAGTTATTTTCTTTAGTACTTTAACTTTAATTTTTCATAATGATGAATTCATTAGATGGAAAGTTACAGTTATTTATTTCGTATTAGCATTAGTTTTGATTTATAGTCAATATGTTACAAAACAACCTGTGATTAAAACCATTTTAGGTAAAAACATAAAGTTATCTAATATGATATGGAGACGCTTAAATATTTCTTGGGCTGTATTTTTTTTATTATGTGGAAGTTTAAATATTTATGTTGCCTTTTGGCTATCACAGGAATTTTGGGTCAATTTTAAAGTATTTGGACTTACCGGAATCACTTTATTATTTACTTTATTTAATAGTATATATATTTGTCGACAAATAACAAAATAAATAATATTTATTATATTCTATTTTTAAGAATTTATTTTGAAATTTTTAATAAAAATATTTACTCTTATAAATTTAAGTTGACCATTATATTAAATGTAGTATAGATTTAAGATAATAAAGAAATCTATTGCCTTATTAAAAGAATTGGAATAAGATATTATTTATAAATTTTAAATTATCTTTGAATTGTATGATGATTATACTAATGATATATTAAAATTGATATATTAAAATTCAATAATAGTAAGATTATATAGTGATCATTAATTTAATGTTATATATTAATTCTGAAAATAACTTTCGTTCTTTACTATTATTTCTTTATTATTAATTGTATACCCTTTCAAAATATCTAAAAATTAAAAAAATTATAAATTTTTGATTGACAGTTAAATTAATAAATTCTTAATTAAAATTAAATAACGGTATAACTTTTATTACAAGTTATAAATATATAAACTTGCTTTAATAATTATTAATAGGATGTCCATATTTAATGAATATACTTTGTACATTTATCAGTTGGATATTCATCTTGATATACTTGTTGTTAATTGTATTTGTAACAATACGTATTCTTATGCAACATCGTACAATTAATTCGATACTAGCATGGTTACTCGTTATATGTATTTCACCTATAATTGGGGTTATTATATATTTAACTTTAGGAGAACTTAATTTAGGTAAAAAACGTAGTAAATGTACTCGTAATACTTGGATTTCTATAATTAAATGGTTAAATGAGCTTAAAGAGAGCCGTTATATTTTTACAAATAAACATAGCAATATTTCGAAGGCTTTATTTAATTTATGTAGAAAACGTCAAAGTATAAGAGGTGTTATAGGAAATAAAGTACAATTAATTACTAATACTAGTGATGTGATGAATGCAATTATTCACGATATTAATTTTGCAAGAAAAAATATTGAAATGGCATTTTATATATGGCAAAGCAGTGGACTAACTGATAAAGTTGCTGAATCATTAATTGCTGCATCTCGACGTGGTGTTAAATGTCGTTTAATGTTAGATTCAGTTGGTAGTATAGCTTTTTTTAATGATCCTCTAGTTAATATAATGCGTAACGCTGGGATTGATATAGTTGAAGCTCTTCAGGTAAGTTTACTATGTATTTTTCTACGTCGTATGGATTTACGTCAACATCGTAAAGTCATACTTATTGATAACAAAATTGCATATACTGGTAGTATGAACATGGTAGATCCACATTTCTTCAAGAAAGATTCAGGTGTGGGACCATGGATTGATTTAGTAGTACGTATGGAAGGACCAGTTTCAACAATAATTGGAATGGTTTATGCTTGTGATTGGGAAATTGAGACAGGTAAACGTATTTTACCCTCTCCACCTAATAAAAAAATGATTTCATTAAAAAAAGAGAATAATTATACTATTCAAGTAATTCCTTCAGGTCCTGGTTTTTCAGAAGATATAATACATCAAGTTTTATTAACTGCAGTGTATTCAGCACATACACAGCTTATTATGACTACTCCTTACTTCATACCGAGCGATGAGTTACTTCATGCGATATGTACTGCTGCATATCGGGGTGTTGAGGTAAAGATTATTTTACCACGTTACAATGACTCTGTATTAGTAGGTTGGGCGAGTAGAGCATTTTTCACTGAACTACTAAAAGCAGGTGTAAAAATCTATCAATTTGAAAAAGGATTATTACATACTAAAAGTATTTTAGTAGATAAACAGCTATGTTTAGTAGGTACAGTAAATCTTGACATGCGAAGTTTTTGGCTCAATTTTGAGCTTACACTAGCAATTGATGATGCTAGATTTGGTAGTGATCTTGCTCGTATACAGGATGATTATATAGCATCCTCTTATTTATTAGATGATGCTATTTGGATAAAACGTGCTTGGTGGCAACGTATCATTGAAAAATTATTCCACTTCCTTAATCCATTATTATGATATTTATTAATTTAATTTTTAATAACGATTTTATCTTTTATTAAAATAATTAATCATTATTTTTTATCTACTTTATTTATTAAAAATCAAGTCAAGTAATAAAAATATTATAATAGATAATATCTGTATACTATAGAATAACTTCTTGAATTGCTATTTAAGTATATTACTAATTACTTATAAAAATACTTAAAAGTATTTTTATAAAGTGATAATTCCTATGCAATTTTAAATTGTAATTAATCATACATGTATAGCATACTAATACTAGATTTTAAAAATATTAATAATTATAAAAATTAAGATACCACTTAACAAATTGTTGTATACCCCAATCAACATTAGTTTTAGGACAAAAATTAATGATGTCCTGGAGATTTTGAGTATCAGCATGAGTTTCTAATAAATCTCCTGGTTGTATTGGCAACATGTTTTTTTTCGCTTTTATGCCTAATGCTTTTTCTAATGATGCAATATAGGTCAATAAGCTTACTGGATGATTATTACCAACATTATAGATACTATAAGGTGCATATTGAATATTAGTAGATCTATTTTTTACTGCCCAGTTCTTATTTGGTTGAGGAATTGTATTTTGTAATCTGAAAATAACTTCACAAATATCATCTATATAAGTGAAATCTCTTTTCATATTACCATTATTGTAAACATCTATTTTCTTACCTGATAGCATAGCACTAGTAAATTTAAATAATGCCATATCCGGACGTCCCCATGGGCCATAAACAGTAAAAAGACGCAGTCCAGTGGTAGGTAATTGATATAAATAAGAATAAGTATGAGACATTAATTCATTAGATTTTTTTGTTGCTGCATATAGTGAAATTGGATGGTCAACGCAATCATCAGTTGAAAAAGGCATTTTACAGTTAAGTCCATATACTGAGCTAGATGAAGCATAAAGTAAATGATCAATTTTATGATGACGACAACCTTCAAGAATATTAATGTGACCAATTAAATTAGTATTAACATAAGAATACGGATTATCAATTGAATAACGTACGCCAGCTTGAGCACCTAAATGAATAACTCGTTTAAAATGATACTTAGCAAATAAAGAAGAGATTGCTACACGATCTGCAAGATCTATTTTTAAAAAAGTAAAAGATGAATCATGCATGATTTGCTGTAGTCGTGCTTTTTTTAAGTGTACATCATAATAATCATTTAGATTATCAATACCTATAACTTGATGACCAGCATTTAGTAAACGTTTACTAATATGAAATCCAATAAACCCTGCTGCACCAGTAACTAGAAAATTCATAAATTCCTCATTTATTATACAATTTTAATAGAATCTCCACGACCAATTGCATAATAAATAAATCCGATTTTTTTGATGCGTTCTGGGTCGTATAAATTACGACCATCAAAAATCACAGGTTGTTTTAATATATTTTTAACTAAATTAAAATCTAATGCGCGAAAATTTTGCCATTCAGTACAAATAATTAAACCATCTGCATTTTGTAAAGCATCTTCTTTTGTAATCATGAGCTTGAGATCATTGCGATTGCCATAAATACGTTGTGCTTCATTCATAGCCTCTGGATCAAATGCTTGAATAATAGCACCTAATTTCCATAATGATTCCATTAATACTCGACTAGATGCTTCACGCATGTCATCTGTATTAGGCTTAAATGCCAACCCCCACAAAGCAAAAATTTTACCATGTAAATTATTTCCAAAATGATATTTAATAAAACCAACTAATTTGGTTTTTTGAAAATCATTTACCTTTTCCACAGCATTTAAAAGATTTGCTTGATAACCAACTGATTTAGCAGTATTAATGAGAGATTTTATATCCTTTGGAAAACAAGAACCACCGTATCCACAGCCAGGATATATACAATAATAACCAATTCTAGGATCTGACCCAATACCTTGACGAACTTTTTCAATATCAGCACCTAAATATTCCGCTAAATTAGCTATTTCATTCATGAAACTAATTTTTGTTGCTAACATACAATTTGCTGCATATTTAGTTAATTCAGCACTACGAATATCCATTAGGATCATACGATCATGATTTCTATTAAAAGGTTCATACAGCTCTCGAAATAACTCTGCAACTTTATTATTATCCGTACCTATTATTATACGCTCAGGACGCATACAATCATTTATTGCTACACCTTCTTTTAAAAATTCTGGATTTGAAACTACATCAAAAATAACATTTACGTCACGAACTTTTAAGATATTAGTCATAATTGAACGGATATAATCTGTAGTTCCAACTGGTACAGTAGATTTATTAATAATAACTTTATAAGTATTAACATGCTGTGCAATAGTACGAGCAACCATCTTGACATATTTTAAATCTGCAGAACCATCTTTATTAGCTGGAGTACCTACAGCAATAAATTGCATTATACCATGATTTACTCCTTTTTTTGCATTCGTACTAAATTGAAGACGTCCAGCCTTATAATTTGATATAACTAAAGAAGTTAAACCAGGTTCAAAAATAGGAATAATTCCTTTTTTTAAATTATTGACTTTTTTACTATCAACATCAATACAAATAACTTCATGTCCTACTTCAGCAAATACTGCAGCTTGAACTAAGCCAACATAACCAATACCAAATAAAGTTACTTTCATTAATTATCCTTTATTTAATAATTTTATTTTATTATTTAACCATTCAGTAAACTTTTTACCTAATACTGGATGCCGAATACCATATTCAACAAAAGTTTGCATATAACCTAATTTATTACCACAATCATGACTTATGCCTTTCATATGATAAGCTTCAACGATTTCTTCTTTTATTAATAACGAAATACAATCAGTAAGCTGAATTTCACCGCCAATAGCCGGAGGAGTTTTTTCTAATAATGTCCAAATTTTTGATGGAAGAACATAACGACCAACTATTGCTAAATTAGAAAGTAATTGGGATTTTTTTGGTTTTTCAATAACTCCAAATATTTGCACACTATCACCAGGATTTAAATCTATATTTTTACAATCAACAATACCGTACTCTGTTACGTCTACAACTGGATTAACCATAATTTGACCATATCCACTTTGTTCGTAACGTATTAACATTTCTGCTAAATTATCTTTAGTTAGATCTGATGTACAATCATCCACAATAACATCTGGTAGCAGAATTGCTACAGGTTCGTTACCCACTAAAGGATGAGCACACATTATGGCATGACCAAGTCCTTTTGCTATACCTTGACGTACTTGCATAATAGTAACGTGCGGAGGACAAATAGATTTAATTTCATCTAATAATTGACGTTGAACACGTTTTTCTAACATTGCTTCTAATTCAAAACTAGTATCGAAATGATTTTCAATTGAATTTTTAGAAGAATGAGTTACTAAAATAATTTCATTAATTCCTGAAGCAATACATTCATTTACTACATACTGGATTAATGGCTTATCAACTAAAGGTAACATTTCTTTTGGAATAGCTTTAGTAGCAGGTAACATACGTGTACCTAACCCTGCAACTGGAATTATTGCTTTTTTGACTTTATAGTTATAGGAAGCCATAGAAGAACTCTCTTATAAACTGTTCAAGTAAATATTTAATTATTAGTTTAAACAATGAAATAAATAAATAGTATATCAATAATTTTTTATAAAGACTTATTGAAGATGAGGTTAATCTATTAAATTTCAAAATATAAAACATAAAAAAATTAATCTTAATATATATATGTTGTTTATTAAACAAATTTTACTATTAGAACTCTAAACGTTACATTTCCAAATATTAGCTTGTTAAATGATTTGCTTTAGATTTATATTCTCTATAGTATCTAATGGTACGCTTTTACTAATATGAATCTATTTTACTAATATGAATTTAATAAAAGGATTATAGTTGATATTAAATTTTGCATTTAAATCAGCAGAAACTAAAAGTGATTTTTTCAATTCTCGATGATCATGACCTACTCAAAGTAGAAACTGACCATTCAAATTAATTTGATGCAATAACATATTAATTGTTATTAATAAACAACTTAGATAAGTGTTGTTTTTGTATATAAATTTGTTTTTGTAATAAAAAATTAAATAAAGATTTTAATAATGTAGCTAATATAGCGTTATTATCGGCACGTGTAATATCAAGATAGTGAAAAGTAAGATTATTATTTGATAACATAGTAGTATCTAATACTAATCTTAGCTGTGCAACTTCGACAATAATTATCTTTTTGACGATTAATGGATTTTCAATTTTTATATCCCTACATAACAGATTAAGTTTACTTAAAATATGATGCAGTTGAGTTTTATAGTATTATATTTATTTAAATGACTAAATTGATAATTCATTATCAGCATAGATTAGCAGTAAGTTATATTCATTATTTTTACTGTCTGATAATTTTTAATATTTAGTTGTAGCAGAAAATATCTTAAAAAGATCTTTGAGAATAAAACATTTAATTAATATATTAATTAAATTTAATAAACATCATTATACGTGAAATTATTGACTAATATTTTTTATTTTTTATATTTTATACTTAACCATTACTTAAATAGTAATAAAGTATTGTGATTATAGATTTTATCTTTTATTTAAAATATTAATATTAGATATAGATATAATGTAATGATATAAAAACTATATAATTTAATTTATTATGCAAATAATTAATCCTAATAAGAAAAATATATGTAAATTATAAGAACTCAACAGAAGATTAATTAATAATTAGTTATTGATAATAACATTTAAATGCCAAAAATTTTTATCTTCAAGTAAATTATTTTATATATTATATAAAGTAAGAAGAAAAAGATATTTTGATAAAATTATTAAATGATAGATAAATATGATAAAATCATACATAAAATATAATAATATTTATTATTATGTATTGAAGTAATTAAATTTAATTTACTTAAATACTTGTTTTTTTAAGTAAATAAATAAAAAAAAAACAAATTTTAAAATAAATAAATTTATAAAAATTGATATATTGCACATGAATCATATCAATTTAGTGTAATAAATATTAAAAATTACTATGTTAATTAATTTTCATTCAAAATTTAAATTTTTTAGAAAAAGAAGTATTTAATTCAATGATCATGAAGTTTGTTTCTTTTAATGTTAATGGATTAAGAGCAAGAAAACATCAATTAGAAGCTCTTATTAAAAAACATGAACCAGATGTTATTGGCTTGCAAGAAACCAAAGTACACAATGATATGTTTCCACTAGAGGAACTTAAAAAGTTAAATTATAATATTTATTATCATGGACAGAAAGCTCACTATGGTGTAGCTTTATTTACTAGAAAATCACCAATTACGGTATGTTATAATTTTCCAGAAGATGAAAAAAACGTACAATGTAGAGTTATTATAGCGGATATTTCTAGTCCTATAGGAAATATTAAAGTACTTAATGCGTATTTTCCCCAAGGAGGCAATCGTAATGATTCTATAAAATTTGGCGCTAAGAAAACTTTTTTTTATAACTTACAAAATTATTTAGAAAAAAATATTTCAATAAATAGCCCAATAATAATAATGGGTGATATGAACATTAGTACTAGTGACTTAGATATTGGTATTGGAGAAAAAAATCGAACACGTTGGTTAAATATAGGAAAATGTTCTTTTCTACCAGAAGAGCGAGAATGGATGAAAAATTTATTTAGCTTAGGTTTGGTTGATACTTGGCGTGAAAAAAATCCAAAAATAAACGACTGCTTTTCTTGGTTTGATTATCGATCTAAAGGATTTAATGATAATCGTGGATTACGTATCGATTTATTACTTGCTAATAAATATTTAGCTTCATATTGTATAGAAAGTGGTATAGATTATGATATTCGTAGCATGAAGAAGCCTTCTGATCATGCTCCTGTTTGGTCTACATTTAAATTTATATAAAATCCATTAATGTATTATTTCTAAAACATTAATGATACTATCAATTATATAATTTTAATAAATATATAATTTTAACAAAAAAATTATTATTCAATTAAATCCAGCATGGATATAAATTAATAATTTAACTAACAGCTATAATATATAAACTTATATATATAGTAAATTTTACTAGTATATTATTTAATCTAAAAAATTTTTTATTTTTAAAATAACAAAATTTATAATTTTTTTAAAAAGCAAATAAAATAATTAATTTATTAATTATACTTGGTTCTTAATATCATGTTTATGAACTTATAGATAATACTTCATAACATATAACTTTATAGCTGGTAAATATGACTATTAAAGTAGGCATTAACGGTTTTGGGCGTATAGGTCGAATTCTTTTTCGTGCTGCACAGCAACGTTCTAACATTGAAATTGTTGCAATTAATGATTTACTTGAAGTAAATTACATAGCTTACATGCTTAAGTATGATTCAACTCATGGTCGGTTTCCTGGCACTATAGCAGTAGAAAGTGATTTATTAATTGTCAATGGTAAAAAAATTCGTGTTAGTAATGAAATAAATCCAGAAAAACTAAAATGGGATGAAGTAAAAGTTGATGTCGTTGCAGAAGCAACTGGTATTTTTTTAACTGATGACACTGCACGTAAACATATTACTGCAGGTGCTAAAAAAGTAGTATTAACTGGGCCATCTAAAGATGATACTCCTATGTTTGTTAGAGGAGTTAATTTTAATAAATATAATGGTCAAGATATTGTCTCTAATGCTTCATGTACTACTAATTGTTTAGCTCCGTTAGCTAAGGTAATAAATGATGAATTTGGTATTATTGAAGGATTGATGACTACGGTTCATTCTATTACTGCAACTCAGAAAACTGTTGATAGTCCATCCTATAAAGATTGGCGTGGCGGACGCGGAGCATTTCAAAATATTATCCCATCTTCTACTGGTGCTGCTAAAGCGGTTGGTAAAGTGTTACCAGAATTAAACGGAAAACTCACTGGTATGGCTTTTCGTGTTCCAACTACTAATGTATCTGTAATTGACTTTACTGTACGTTTAGAAAAACCAACTAATTATAACAATATTTGTATGGCAATTAAAAATGCTTCTAAAAAAGATATGAAAGATGTTATTGGATATATTGAAGATGATATAGTATCAAGTGATTTTAACGGTAATATTTTAACTTCAATATTTGATGCTAAAGCAGGGATTGCATTAAACGATAATTTTGTTAAATTGATTTCTTGGTATGATAATGAAACAGGTTATTCTAATAAAGTATTAGATTTAATCATACTGATTTCATCTAAAAATAATACATTCAATTTTTAAAAGATAAATATTAAATAAATGAATTTACAATGATAATTCATTATCATTTAAAATGATATAAAGTAAATTATTGATAAGTAATTAAATATTATATTTATCTAGTTAATTAATTGTTTTTATTCATAAGAATTTTATTAAATGAAGTATATAGTTTGTTCTTTATAATTGTAGATTTTAAAAAATCATTTTTACTGGAACTCGAGATGTAAGAGAACACATAAGCTCATAGCTTATTGTCCCAGCTGAAGTAGCAACTTCATCAATTTTTATTTCTTTACCCCATAGCTCTACTTTAGATCCTATACTTGCTTGAGGACATGGTTCTAAATCTATGGCCATCATATCCATTGAAATTAATCCTAAAGTTCTTGTACGAATACCATCTACACAAACTGGTGTACCTGTTGGAGCATGACGTGGATAACCATCGCCATAACCACAAGAAACTGTACCAATACGCTGACTATGTAGTGCGTGATAGTGATAATTATAACCTACTCCATCGCCATATACAAGATTCTGTATTCCAATAATTTCACTGTTAAGCGTCATTACAGGTTGTAAATTAGTATTATTAATATCTTTCCACTCTCCACTAGGCGATGCACCATATAAAATAATTCCTGGACGAATCCAATCAAAGTGAGCTTCTGGATGCCATAATATAGTCGCTGAATTAGCTAAAGAACATAAACAATTTAATTTATTAGCTGCTTTTTTAATACACTTTAAAGATTTATTAAATTTTTTCAAATTTTTAGTATCAGCAAAATGTGTCATAAGTGTCATTTGTCCTATGTTAGGTAAAGATCGCAATATTCTCCATATAATTTGTGTTTGTTCTGGGCGAAATCCTAATCTATTCATACCAGTATTAATTTTTAAATATATATTAATCGGTTTAGAAACATGTGCTTGTGCTATAGCTTGAATTTGCCAACTACTATGGATACTAGTAGTTAAGTGATAATAATCAATTAATGTGATATCTTGCTGCTGAAAAAATCCTTCTAATAATAAAATTGGTTTTTTCCATCCTTGTTCACGTAAAAAAATAGCATCTTCTATATTTACAAGTGCAAAACCATCGGTTTTTGTTAAACTTTTCCATACACGAGATAAACCATGACCATATGCATTAGCTTTTACTATTGACCAAATATTAGCATACGGAGCTAACTGTTTTACAATAGAAATATTATTATGTAGGGCTGTTTGATTAATAGTTGCACCGATAGGTCGTGGCATGATATTTTCTCTTTTTGTATATTTATACGGTATACAAGGATTGTGATGTTTTAGTATGTATTAATAGTTAGTTAGTTAGTTATAAATAATAGCTGTAAAATTTTTTAATTGAATAATTAAATATGATATTTTTATATCAATTTAAAATAATAGATTTATTTAGTAAGATACAAGAATTTTTTTTATGGACTTTAATACTTTGCATTAAAGTTAAAAATAATATCTATATTTCAAGAACTAATTATTTTCTAATTTTTTTAAAAATATAATTAATTTTTATGTATAAATATAATAGATATTATAATTAATTAATACTTTCAAATTAAATGATTATATATAAAAATATACTTATATTAAATACAATTGATGATATTAGTTAATATATTTAATCATATATACAAAAGATCTTAAAAATTAAATGGATTATTTAATAAAAATAGTAAAATGTTTTTTCTTTTTTAAATAATTATGAACTCCAATATTTTATTGGAAATAAAAAATATTTTCAATTCACTTATTATTAAATAATCAATAGGTTAATTTAAATACTTTACTAATTTATATTTAAATAAAAAAATTAACAGTATATTTACTTTAAATAAATGGAGTTTATATCATATATAAATTTTTTATAGACTATGCTTAATATCTCATAAAAATCAAAAATTAATGTCTATAATAAATTAAAAATAATTATGAATTATATTGAATTTATTAATTTTAAATTAATAAATATTAATATAATATGGATCAATTTTTAATGTAGATTAAAAAATCTTGATTCATAACTTTAATAACTTATAGTACTACTTTATTAGTATAATAATAGCTTATCTTAACTTTAAAATAATACTATTTTTTTAAGTTAATTTTTTATTAAAAATCTTATTATAGAATATTTTGATAGTTTATTATAAATTAATAAATTTATTTATTAATTTATAATAAACTATTTAAATTGCAATTTTTAGTTTTATATTATTTTCTTATTTTAGATTTATGTTAATTACTTAATAAGTATCTATCTCAATAAATACTTTAATAAATAATTAACAAGCTTTGTTAAACATATTTAATTAAATATTTCAATTTATTTATTAAATTTATTTAAGATCAATAAATATTTTTTAATAAAGAACTTACTTCATTAGTGAAATTACAACTATAGTATAGTTATAAAAATTCTACTATTATCAATTTAATGATATTTAAATCTTGGAAAAAATATAAAAAGTA
Organism: Pantoea sp. Aalb; assembly: GCF_009829985.1. Lineage (NCBI taxonomy): Bacteria > Pseudomonadati > Pseudomonadota > Gammaproteobacteria > Enterobacterales > Erwiniaceae > Pantoea > Pantoea sp. Aalb. Next base: position 325,660 of record NZ_SZZU01000001.1, on the reverse strand, counting down.
TAGAGACAGCACAGATGTTACAAATGCCAATTGAATGTAAGGGAAGTAATTTCACCTTATTAGTATTTTACCTATACAATTCACAACCTGAAATTATTCGTAAAGCATTACAAGATAAGATTAATCAAGCACCTGTTTTTTTACAAAATGCCCCAATAGTATTAAATGTATCAGCATTAAATAATAATACTAATTGGGAAAAAATGAAACATGCTATTAATAAAACAGGTTTACGTATAGTAGGTATTAGTGGTTGTACTGATAAATTATTAAAACAAAAGATAGATCAGTCTGGTTTACCAATATTGTCTGAAGGAAAAGAAAGCTTTAATTTAAATAATACTTCAGTTTCCATACCTCAAAATATAAATAAAACTCGTATTATTCATACTCCAATACGTTCAGGACAACAAATTTATGCGCGTAATACCGATCTTATACTTACCAATAATGTTAGTGCTGGTGCCGAACTAATAGCTGATGGTAATATTCATATTTATGGCATAATGCGTGGTCGTGCTTTAGCAGGAGCTAACGGCGATCGTGATTGCCAAATTTTTTGTACTAATTTTTTTGGAGAATTGATATCTATTGCTGGTGAATATTGGATCATAGATCAGATTCCTACAAAATTTTTTGGTAAATCGGTACGCTTATATCTCAAAGATGGCACACTTACAATACAAAATCTCAATTAATAATTAACCCCTTTTTTTGTTAAGGAAATTATTATTCATGGCACGTATCATTGTAGTTACATCAGGTAAAGGAGGCGTTGGCAAAACTACTTCAAGTGCTGCTATCGCTACAGGATTAGCACAGAAAGGCAAAAAAACTGTAGTAATTGATTTTGATATAGGACTAAGAAATCTTGACTTAGTTATGGGATGTGAACGCCGTGTTGTATACGATTTTGTAAATGTTATTCAAAGAGATGCAACACTGAACCAAGCTCTTATCCGTGATAAACGAACTGAACGATTATATATTCTTCCTGCATCACAAACTAGAGATAAGGATGCATTAACTCGAAACGGAGCTGAAAAAGTACTTAATGATTTAGCGGAAATGGAATTTGATTTTATCGTTTGTGATTCCCCAGCAGGAATTGAAACCGGTGCACTCATGGCTATATATTTTGCTGATGAAGCAATAATTACAACTAATCCAGAAGTTTCTTCTGTACGTGATTCAGATCGTATATTAGGGATTATTTCGTCAAAATCTCGTAGAGCAGAAAATGGAGATGAACCAGTTAAAGAACATTTACTTTTAACTCGTTATAATCCTAATCGAGTTATCCGCGGAGATATGCTTAGTATGGAAGATGTATTGGAAATACTACGTATTCCTTTAATGGGTGTAATTCCAGAAGATCAATCTGTATTACGTGCATCTAACCAAGGTGAACCAATAATTCTTGATACCAACTCAGATGCCGGTAAAGCTTATGCTGATACCGTAGATCGATTACTTGGCGAAGAACTTCCATTCCGATTTATTGAAGAAGAGAAAAAAAGTTTTTTGAAACGCCTGTTCGGGGGATAATATAATGGCATTACTTGATTTCTTTTTGTCCCGTAAAAAGAACACAGCAAATATAGCCAAGGAAAGGCTACAAATTATTGTAGCCGAACGAAGAAAACATGATAGTGAACCTCATTATCTACCACAGTTAAAACGTGATATTTTAGATGTAATTTGTAAATACGTTAAAATTGATCCAGATATGGTAACTGTCCAACTTGAACATAAAGAAAATGATATTTCTATTCTTGAACTTAATGTTACTTTACCTGAAGAAGAAACATTAATTAAATAATAGGAATTAGAATAGGATATGAAGATATAGTAATTATTTATTATAATAATATACAACATTAAATTAAAATTTTGTATTTTGATTATTTATTTGCTCATTAACATTATTTTTTTATTCATAATCATTAATACACATAACATATACAATCATAATTTATTTTAATAAATATATTTGCCTATCGACTTGGCAACTTTTTCCATGTATCTTTATTACGTAAATATGTTTGCCGAATATTTTCTACTGCATGAATTTTTTTTTGTTCCCATTTATTAATGGCTAACGGTAACATATCTTCAGCACTAGGTAATAGTATATCGGTATGGATTAATTTGGCACCAGAAGATTTTAATAACTCCGGATATATTTGCCAACCGGTACCAACTATAGCCCACTTGCCGCGTAAAGCAGCAAGACGTTCCTGTGCTTTTTCTGGTAATAGAACTGTTTCAGTTTCTGTACCTAACCATATATCATTATTATTTTTCTGATATTCAGCCCAATAAATTTCTCCCATATACGCATTAATTGCAGCTATTACTCTTCTAACTTTCATTTTACGCCAAGCACCTTGTGCCATAGTAGCAAGGGAAGAAATACCAATCATTGGTAAGTTTGCTCCAAGAGCTAGACCTTGTGCAAAACCAATACCAATACGTACTCCAGTAAAACTACCTGGTCCCTGGCAAAAAGCTAAAGCGTTAAGTGAACTTAGTTGTAATTTTTGTGCTAGCAATACTTCTTGAATAAGTGGTAAAACACGTTGTGTATGATTACGTATAGCAATTTCAAAACGGGTATCAATTTGATCTTGATGGAATAACGCAACTGAACAGGCTTCTGCTGATGTTTCTAAAGCTAAAATACAAATAGACATAATAATAAAGAACCTTAAAAATAAATCCTAGATAATATATAAAAATATATAATGAATTTATTCATTTCAAATAAATAAATTTTTTTGAATTATTTTTTGAGAAAAGTATTTAATTTAATGTAGTATTTAAAGTAATATACTAAGTATTTCATAAATAAATAGATAGCAATGGTAATAATTGTTATTATTAAAGATAATTTAATATTTAAAAATCATATGCTATGATCACTAAAGTTTATACTTTATCATTAACATATTCTTTAGATAGACTCTTCTATTATTTTTCAAATATAGCCCATCATCCATGGTCTATGCTACTTACTTCAGGCCATTCTAATCATCAGTATAGCCGATTCGATATTTTTTCAACAGATCCGTGTTCAACAATAACTACATATAGAGATATTACAGTAATAACACAAGGTAATAGTGTTACTCATTCTAAGAATGATCCACTGGTTATTGTACAACAACAATGTGATATACTAGGAATTAAGGTAAAATCTAACTCTAATTTACCTTTTCAAGGAGGAGCTATTGGATTATTCGGTTATGATCTTGGAAGACGCTTTGAAAAAATTCCGCAAATTGCTAAGGATGATATTACAACTCCAGATATGGCTATAGGAATTTATGATTGGGCTCTTATAGCTGATCATTATTTAAAAAAATTAACATTAGTATCATTAAATAGTCCTCAGGATCGTTGGCAATGGTTATTATCTCAAAATAATATATTAAAAAGTGAAGATTTTATCTTAACTAGTGATTGGGAATCTAACCTTACTTTTGATGATTATGCTAAACGTTTTTATATAATACAGGAATATATACATGCAGGTGATTGTTATCAAGTTAATTTAGCACAGCGTTTTCAAGCAACTTATCGTGGTAATGAATGGCAAGCTTTTTTGTATTTAAATAAATATAATCGTGCACCATTTAGTGCATTTTTAAAATTACCTACGAGCTCTATGCTTAGCTTTTCTCCAGAACGATTTTTATTATTACAAAACCGACAAATTGAAAGTCGTCCTATTAAAGGAACAATTCCACGCCTTTTTGAACCGATTGCTGATCTACATCAAGCAAGGAAACTTGCACATTCGATAAAAGATCGTGCAGAAAATTTAATGATAGTAGATTTACTACGGAATGATATTGGCCGTGTTGCAATACCAGGTAGTATTTTAGTCCCAGAATTATTTGTAGTAGAACCTTTTCCAACATTATATCATTTAGTTAGTACAGTACGTGGATTTCTAAAAAAAAAATTTTCACCAGTTGATTTATTACGCTCTTGTTTTCCTGGAGGATCTATAACAGGTGCTCCTAAAATTCGAGCCATGGAAATAATTGAAGAATTAGAACCTCATTGCCGTAATGCATGGTGTGGTAGTATCGGTTATATTAGTTTATGTGGCCGTATGGATATCAATATTAATATTCGTACTTTAATTGCAGAAAAACAATATATTTATTGTACGGCAGGTGGTGGATTAGTAGCAGATAGTATACTCAAAGAAGAATATGAAGAGATATTTCATAAAATAAATCCTATTATGTCTAAATTAAAAAATAAATAGTAGTATTCAGTTCTATAGTAATTTACATGAAAATATTTATTTATCCTATAATTTTATTATAAAATTATTATCAAAAATAATATTTAATAAATTATTTAAATTAATTAATAAGATATATATGAGCTATTCTCCTCTTTTATATCTTACTCCTAAGATATAAAAGATTTTTTTTCTTTTTCATCTAAGAATTCACCGGCAATTACTTCAAGTACATCTAATGGTGTAATTAAACCTTGAATGATACCAAATTTATTAATTATAATAACAAAACTATCTTTAGCTCGCCTCAGTACACCAAGTAAATTAATAGAATCTAGAGTTTCAAGTACCATAACTGCAGGGAAATTAGAAGCAAATTTTGCAACATCTGTACCTTTATCAATTTCTACCAATAATTCTTTAGCTCGTATTACACCAATAATTTTATCTAGTTCACCACGACATACAGGAAATAAGCTATGTGAAGTATCAAGTAGTTTAGTACGTATTTCATTTAAAGAACAGGAAACGTCAATCCAAGAAATATTACTACGTGGGGTCATAATACTGCTAATTGAACGCTGAGAAAGAGTTAATACGCTATTAATCATATAACGTTCTTCATCTTTAAAAGCTTCTTGTTGTCGTACAGTTTCTACTAATCTTGTTGTTTCTTCAGTTGTTGCCGGTTGATTTTTTTGTAATCCACCCATTAGACGAATAATGGCTTCAGCAGTACGTTCTCGTATTGGACGATGTTGCTGATGACGAAGAAAATTACGTCGTGCAATTTGATTAAACAATTCAATAAAAATAGAAAACCCTATAGCAACATAAAGATAAGCTTTTGGGATATAAAAACCGAAACCTTCTGCTATTAAAGATAAACCGATCATTAATAAAAAACTTAAACATAAAACCACTACGGTTGGGTGTGCATTAATAAATCGTGTTAACGGCTTAGAAGCTAATTGCATAATAGCAGTAGCAATGACAACAGAGGTCATCATTATAGGAAGCTGATTTACCATACCTACTGCTGTAATGACTGCATCTAGAGAAAATACTACATCCATCAAAACGATTTGTATTACCATTGCTAAAAAACTGGGCGAATTTTTATTCGCTTGATGTTCAATAGTATTATTTTCTAAGCGTTCGTGTAATTCTATAGTTGCTTTGCATAATAAAAAAAAACCACTAACTAATAAAATTAAATCTTTTCCAGAAAATTCAAAATATCCTATGCTAAATAAAGGACGAGTAAGAGTTACCATCCATGAAATAATGGAAAGTAAGCTAAGTCGCATAATTAATGCTAAGGATAAACCAATCAAGCGAGCTTTATCGCGTTCTTTTGGAGGTAATTTATCTGCAAGAATAGCTAAGAAAACTAGATTATCAATGCTCAGAACAATTTCCAACATAATTAATGTAAGCAAACCAGCCCAAATTGAAGGATCTAATAAAAATTCCATCAATCAATGACTCTTTTGCAAAATCTTAATAGTAAAAGTAAATGAAAATTGTTCTGTAACATGCAGTGATAAAAAAGCAGATCTTTAATTTACAAGCATATTCTTTATATCCTTGTAATTGTTGAAATATCTTTAGAAAGTATTGAATGCAGATTAAAATACTCCGATGATGTTCCATAAAGGTGAGCTAAAACCCTATCCTCCTTAACTGTATACACGAGATTGTTTTAACATTAACTTAGTATAACACATTTTATTTATAATTCAAATCAACGATTTAAATTATAAATAAAATACACTAAATTTATATTTAGAATCTTAATTCATTGAGTAAAAAGATAAAATGCAAAAAGCCCGATCTAGGATCTGAGGCTTTAAGATGTTTTTAAGTATAACACATATAAAATATGTTTTAATTTAAATAGTAGTTACATTAATTGCTGATGGACCTTTTTGACCATCTTGAATTTCAAACTCAACTTGTTGACCTTCAGCTAAAGTTTTAAACCCATTACCTTGAATAGCAGAGAAATGTACGAATACATCCTTACTACCATCAACAGGGGTAATAAAACCAAAACCTTTTGATTCATTAAACCATTTAACTTGACCTTTCATTTTTGTCATTTTGTAAATTCCCTAACCCTTAATTTTTAATATCACTTAAAAAAGATTTCTTAAAACATTTAGAAATTTTTATACATCAAGCTATGATTTTATTTAAATATCTATTTAAATAAATAATATTTATTATCACAGTATTGTATTTAAATTTTAAAAACCATTAATAGAAAATACTTATTTTTTACTTACTCCAAATAATGTATATAATTATATACTTAAAAATTTCTTATGTTAAGTAAACATTTAAGATGTCATAAAAATTTATAAATTTTTTATAAACCTCTAGATATAAATTAATTTAGGATTAAACAGTAATTCAATATCCTTATATTAAAAATTAATGTATTTTAAATACTTAAAAAATAAAAGTATATCCTATTTTTATAAAGTGTTTTAATCACATTAATTAATGATGATTAATTAAAAGTTAAAATAAATTTACATAAAAAATAATTTATTGATGATGAAAATCATTTAATAATATTTATTTTTTAGCATACCTTCTTTAAAGAATATAGTTCTAATTATACAAGAAAGTAACTTAGAACTAAAAAATATTAAACATAATGACTAATTTATTATATTAACATAGAAATTTCATGTGTTATCGTTGCTTCTAAATTTATTAATATTTTCTTTGCAAAAAAACTGAATATTACAACTAAAGATGTGTTGCAAAAAAAGTTATTAGCAACGTTATTAATATTTGATGTATGATAAATTGACATATGTAACATTGCAATATTAATCTATCAATATTATCGCTTAAAATTATATATTACTGACATTCTAGTTCACTTAATAATTAATTAATATAAACTAAATCCTAAAAGGCTTTAAAATAATTAAATTTTAATACTAATTGAATGAATATCTATTATATCAATATCATTATAAAAAGAATATTACTGCAGATTAGAAATTAATAAAAGAAAAATAAATATCATATATTTTAAACTATATAAGTTTGAAACACATATAATAATTTATATATATAACCTAGTATATAAGTACATGAATTTTAAATATTTTAATTTTTTAAAAAATTAAATTTATTTTATTTTGTTTGGTTTCTAGTTTAGACATATCATTAGCAATTTTTAATGTTTCATTTATGTAAAAATCACGTTTTTTATGATCTTTAAGCACTAGACTCAAATTCTTTAATGAGGTTTTCCATTCAATACAATAATACTTATTAATACTTTTTAAATATTTGATATCATTGTTAAGAGAATTTTTTTTATATTTCTCAAGATTTAAAAAAATAATATGAGGTTTATTTTTAATATTATCAACAATATGCTTCATGTATCTAATAAGATACTGATAATTTGGATCTTTCTTAATACGAGCAATATGTAACTTAGTAAGCTTTGGAATTAATGGACTAATATTCCCAATTTTAGTATATTTAATAGCGCTAATACGATCCCACGGTAATGAATTTTCTTTATATTTTTCAATATTTTCTATAACATCTAAATCATCAAGCATCAATATATCTGGTCTAACACCTTTACATTGAGTACTGCTGCCATTAATACGGTAAAATTTCTGAGTGGTATATTGTACTGAACCTAATGTTGGCCATTTATAATGAAATATGCGATCGTAAAAACGATTTAATAATTGATATTTTTGTACTGTACCTTTACCAAAGGTACGTTCACCAACAATCAGAGCGCGTCCATAATCTTGCATAGCAGCAGCAAAAATTTCAGAAGCAGATGCACTAAAATGATCAACTAATATTATCATGGGACCTTTATAATATGTAATGCTATTATTAGAATTTTCTTCATGTACTAAGCCATTTTTATTACGAATTAATACTATTGGTCTGTTAGGAATAAATAAACCAGATAAAGAAATGGCTTCCTTTAGTAGTCCACCGCCATTGGCACGTAAATCAATTACTATATTAATAATATTTTGTCTTTGCAGTTTTTGTAACTGTAATTTTACATCATTAGTTAATCCATAGTAGAAACTACTAATTCTTAGTAGGGCAATTTTTTTTTTACCAATATAATATATATTACTTTTTACAGCATTATCTTGAAGATAAATTTTTTGACGTATTAAAGTAATAATACTAATTTTCATTTCTTTATTTACTGGTAAGATTTTAATAGATATTTTACTCCCATATGGTCCTCTTATTTTAGATATTACATTATCTAGACGCCATCCAATAATAGATTCTATCGAATTACTTGTTTTTCCAATACCAACAATACGATCTCCTATATGAAATTGTTTACTTTTTGCTGCTGGTCCATTTGGTACAATAGATTCAATAAGTATATGATCATTGTCATCTATATGTAATAACAAGCCAATTCCATCTAAGGATAAATTTATGTGCGAGTTAAATTGATTAGTATTATCTGGCGATAAATAGTTAGTATGAGGGTCGATTGAATGAGCAAATGCAGTCATTGCTAGTTGGAATACGTCTTCACTATTACCTTGTATTAGATGATGTATGGCAAATTTATACTTTTTAAATAATTTTTTTTGAATTTCTTCATCCTTCTTGCCAGTTATTTTTAAGATGAATTCATTATATTTAATTTCATCATCCCATAAAGCTTGAATTTCTTTTTTGTTCTTGGGCCAAGGAGATGTTTTACGGTTAATTTCGATAAAGTCATTATTATTAAATATCATCGGACAATTTAATACACTTAAAGCATATCGATAAAATTCAAAACGGCGCTTTTGTACTAAATTATAAAGGTTATAAAATATATCTAATTTACCTTTTATTAATTTTTCTGTAATGTTAATACTATTAAATTTTGCTATTTCTGATGTAAGCAATAGATTATGATTGTAATCTATTGCATTAAGGTATCTATAAAAAATTTCTTTTGAAAATTTATTATCGATTTTAAACTTACGATAGTGAGAATAAAAAAAATATGAAGCTATCCTTTTAGTAACAGTAGGATATTCCGGTCTTATATTTAGCTGAGGAATTTGATTATAATGAATAATTTCATTTGTACTAAATATAGAAAATGAGGCTGTTAATAACAATCCTGCTGTAATTGTACTTAATATTAATATTTTCTTCTTCATGTAAACTGCAGGCTCCATTTCAAAATTTCAAATGTTCTGCGCGCATAATAACAGCTATGCCAGAAGATAATTGTACTCTAATACCATCTTTAGTAATTTCAAGGACAGTTGCATTTATAGATTTTTTACCAGCTTTTACTTTTATATTTTGACCAGGTTGTAAAGTTGTATTATTAAGAATTGATTCAGAATCTAAAGTACGTACTATACTAGATAGTTTATTTAAATTTAAATTACAAGAAGACATATTTTCTTTATTTATTTTTTTTTCTATTTTATGTTCTCCAGATTTATGTTCTATAGAATTACATGGATGCATTTCAAAAAAATATTTTTTAGTTTTTTTAGATTTTTGTAATTCCTGACGTTGTGCTTGAAACCGTATTTTAGCCTCTTCTAATTGTTTGCAAGCATATTTAATATGTTTCTCTTCCAATATACCACAAACATTACCATCAAGATCTATACGACTAACTCCAGATTTAATACTATAAAGATAACGCCAGCTAGAAGTATAAAGACGTAAAGCTAATCGTAATTGCGTTTTGCTTAATTGTTTTTCATCTTGAATACGTTTAATTATATCCTGAAATATACCTATTTTAAGTGGTATTGCTTCACCTTTAGCTTTAAAACAAGCTGGGAAACGTTCTGCTAAAAAAGCTATAATTTCTTTACTATTATTAAATTTAGATATACTTTCCATTAAAATTTCCTAATTAGAACTATTTTTTGATTATATTATGTAATATGTTAAATTTTAATGTATTTTTTATATAAAAATATAAACTTATTTTTTTTAACAGTTCAATATCACTTAATTAAAAACACAAACAAATTTATCATTAATAATTACTCTTATTTCATTAATGATTATCACGGTGAAACTAATCATTTTAATATATAAAAAGCTTAAAAAATATATAAATATTAACTATTTGGATTATGTAATTAAATACAAAATATAGATATAGAGAAAGAAAATATATTATTAGTTATTTAATAATGTATATATTTTAAAGAAATAAATATTTTTATTTCTTTAAAATAAAAAATAAAAATATTTATTAAGTTAACAATAAAATACTATTAATTAGTATAGATAAATAGTTAACTAACTAATCATTAGTTTAACTAAAAAAATAAAAATAATTTAATTTAAAAAATTTAACTTACTAAATATTTAAACGTAGAACTACTTGATAAATTTATATTTTTATATAATAAGAATTATAATCTTTATTTATAAAATTGATCATATATTAAATATATACATAGACTGAAGCATTAGTTAATAATATGTGTATAATGTATTTATTTTAAATAACTATTATAAATAATAAATATTTATTCAAATAAGAACCATATAAATATTCAAATAAAACATTTATTTCATTTTCCTTTATATTAGAATTAAATAATAGTACAATACTAATTGTTATATTATATATAATTATAAATAGCAATATTTTTAAAACATACAGAATAAAATAAGTTGATTATATTCATGAAATATTAATTAGAATATAAGGCAATAATGTTTATAAAAAATCTTTAAATGTATTCTTTTATTTATATTAATATTTTTAGATTTTATCTATTTTAGATAATCAATATTATTACAAAATAATATAAACTATTATCTAAAAAAAGACCGAATACAATTATTTGTACTCGGTCTAGGGAAATGGCTCCTAAAGAGCCTTAAGCTAAAGTATCTTTCTTATAAATATAGTTATATTAAATATATTATATTAATATAAATTAAAATTAATGATTTTCAAGTTTATTTATTAATTAAATAATAATAAAATTGAAAAAGTAATAAAATTTGTGATCTTTGTCATATTAAGTTTAATAATTAGTAGCACATGTAAAACATATGTTATTCATAACAACATGAGTTTTTAACTTAAATTTATAAATTAATAAATTCATTTAATCTATAACAAATACAATTATTAATAATATTAATAGATCTAATATCTAGAATTTAAGTTTTATCTTAATGAAAATGAAAAATGTTAAATTTAATTGATAAATTTTTATTTTAAGAGTATGATACTATATCAATTCCAAAATTAAATAAAAACTTATTTAAATTAATTTAAATAACTAACCTAAAAATTTAACTTTAATAATAGATTATTTTAAGAAAAATATGAGTTACAATATTGCTTTCCTTTCTCAAGAAAATAAAAATAAATTAAAAATTGATTTAATAGCTGCTAGCATAGCTTTTAAAGAACGTTATAATATGCCAGTAAGTATTAAAATGATAGAGAGAAAGTATAATAAATCAAATGATTTAAGAAAATTATTCAATCAACGATTAATATTTTACCGGTCAATATCTCATAATTTTTCTTGCTTACGATATGAATATAAATAATAATTAATCATTAAATAGATTAAAAATGTTTTTATTCTTAAATGTAATTTAAATTTAATAATTACATGTACTATTTTTATTTTAGTAAAAATTATGGTAAATAAATAACTTCTCATTATGTAGTTAAAACATATATATAATTATTTACTATCATAGTTTTATTATTAATTTATTTAAATATAATATCAGATATTAATCTGAAATATTTAAACATAATATAGTAAATATTTATATGTTAATTTAAAATAATCTTAAAATTAACCTCAATTTTTTTTTGTAAAAAAATAGCATATTTAGAATCAATGAAATAATATTTCATGTGAAATATTATTTCAAATACCTTACAAACCTATTCATAATAATCAATTATTTTTTAATAATGGAAAACCATCTTTCGATAAGCTAATTAAAAAAGTATATTCTTGAGATAAAATCTCATAATATTTAAAACGACCAGATTGCCCACTATGCCCAGAATTCATATTAATATATAAGAGTAATAACGAATCATTAGTTTTCAATTCTCGTAGTTTTGCTACCCATTTTACTGGTTCCCAATACTGTACTTGGGAATCATATAAACCAGTAGTAATATACATATGTGGATAAGCTTTAGCTTCAACATTATCATATGGACTATATTTACGAATATATTTATAAAATATGGATTGTTCTGGATTACCCCATTCATCATATTCATTTGTAGTTAATGGAATTGATGGATCAAGCATAGTTGTTAATACATCAACAAATGGTACTTGAGAAACAATACCATGAAATAAATGTGGAGCTATATTAACTACTGCTCCAATTAGTAAACCACCAGCACTACCTCCCATTGCATATAATTTTTGGGGATTACCATAACCTTTTTTTACTATACCTTTAGTAGCATCTATAAAATCAGTAAAACTATTCATTTTATTTTGTAACCGACCATCATCATACCATTCTTGTCCAAGTTCTCCACCACCACGTACGTGAATGATAGCATAAATAAAGCCTCGTTCTAATAAACTTATACGGCTGCACTCAAAATCAGCATCAATAATGCTTCCATAAGCACCATAGCCATATACTAAAAGAGGATTCTTACCTAATTTAAAAAACTTACGATGATATACTAAAGAAACTGGCACTTTAGTGCCATCACGTACTGTTATCCAATGATATTCACTTTTATAGTGTTGAGCTTTAAATCCTGTTACTAACATTTGTTTTAAAATTTGACGCTTACCAGTGTTCATATTTAATTCAAATATAGTGCTAGGTGTTGTCATTGATGAATAACCATATCGTAGTAGATCATTATCTGGAAATGAATTATATTCCAGCCATGTGGTATAAGTAGGATCTGTAAATGAAATATCATAGCTTTTATGATCTTTCCAGTTTATATAACGTAAAGTATGTAAGCCATGTTTAATTTCTTCTACAACTAACCAGTTACAAAAAATTTGAAAATTCTTTAAAAAAACATTATTTCGTGCAGGGATAATATTCTTCCAATTATTGTTTTTTTTAAAACAAACACTACGATAAAAACCAAAATTTTTTCCATCTTTATTAGAAAGAATATAAAATTGATTATGATAGTGATCAATTTTATATTTATGATTTTTTTCCCTTGGAGTAAATATTTTGGGTTTATTATTAGAGTAATTAGCATCTATTAATTGAATTTCACTAGTTGTAGTACTAAAAGACTGAATGAGGATGAATTGTTCAGAAGTGGTTTTATGAATACTAAGATAAAAACTATCATCATTTTCTTCATATATTAAATGATCTGTAGATTGAGGTTGTCCTAATTCATGCTTCCATATTTGATATGTACGCAATGTTTTACAATGCTTACGTGTATAATATATAGAATGTGAATTATTAGCCCAAGCAAATGTTTCTGATGAATTAATTAATACTTCTGGATACCAATTATTATATTCAAGATTCAAAAATCTTATTTCATATAATCTACGAGAAATAAAATCTTCAGAAACAGCCATTACTAAATTATTAGGGCTAATACTTAATGCTCCTATATTATAAAAATTACTTTGTAAAGCACGTTCATTACAATCTAACAATAATTCCCACGGTTCTTTATTTTGTTCTTTATCTACTGATTGCCGAAAATAAGATGCATATTCATTATCAACATCGTAACGAGTTTGATACCTATATTTATTTTTTGTAAAAGGTACAGAGTAATCTTTTTCTGGAATACGGTTTATTATTTCAGATAAAAGATTATTTTGTAAATTATTTTGCAGAGACATTATGGTCTGGCTATATTGATTTTCTATACTTAAATAATCAAGTACTTCAACATTTTGTCGATTATCATCTCGCAACCAATAATAATTGTCGATACGTGTATCATCGTGCATATTCATAATATGGGCAATTTTTTTAGCTTGCGGTTGATTCATCAATACTCCTTAATACTCCTTATGTTTTACTTAGTAAATAATTATCATATAATTTTTCTTAAAATAAATATAAGTATTATCGTTATGATTAATTTATAATTTAATAAAATTTAATAAAATATAATCTATTAAATATAATATCACTAAAATTGGTATTAAATAATAAAATATGAATTAATATTGTTTTCACTTAAATTTATTAAAAATTTTCAATAAATAAATTATTATTTCTAATATCAAAATTAAATATATTTATATTACCATAAAAACAATAATATTATTAACATATATTTTTTTTATAATAGATATTCATTACATTATTTATGATTCACTAATAAAAAAAATTATAAGTATATATTTACATATAAATAAATATTTTATTTATGATAAAAAACGATTAATATTACTAATATTTTAAGATTACATTATTCTAATTAAAGATTAAAGATTAAAGATTAAAGATTAAAGATTTATTATCTTTTGATAAAAATTAGATTTATAAAGAAAATTTTAGGTTAAATACTAATAGTTAATTGCTATTCATATCTTAAAAAGATTGTTTTATTTTATTTTATTTTATTTTAAATTTCTCACTTGAACATCACTTATAACATACATTTATATTAATATATTTTTTTAATTGATAATTAAGTTAATTTTTTAAAAGAAAAATATATTAATATATATAGTAAGTTATGTTAAATATATATAATAAATAAAAAAACTAATATAAATAGTTATTTAAATTCATTCCATGAACGCCCATCACGACTAATCATTGCTACAGAAGCTATTGGTCCCCAAGTTCCAGCCTTATATAATTTTAATGAATTTGTATCTGTGCTCCATGCATCAATAATTGAATCAACCCAATTCCAAGCAGCCTCTACTTCATCACGACGGACAAAAAGTGCTTGAATACCACGCATGCTCTCTAAAAGTAATCTCTCATATGCATCAGCTAAATGTGATTGAGTAAAAGTTTCTGAATAACTTAGATCAAGTTTAGTAGTTTGTAATTTATGCTTATGATCTAAACCAGGCACCTTATTTAAAATTTCAATATCTACTCCTTCATCTGGTTGTAGA